>PIVW01000290.1 GCA_003353825.1 Chloroflexota bacterium | reverse complement strand
ATTTCGCGTGATACGGATTTTTCCCACACTATATCTAGGCGCTTGACACAACCAGCCACTAGGTGTGGGGGAATCATCAACGGAAATTCGTGATCGTCACGCGAAGTCCCAAAGAGCCAATTAGAATTAAGACGATGAGTTCAGGCACGAACCGGACGTGGCGCCAGTGCCGAGCGTGTTGCCCAGACCAGAGTAAGTGCGAGTAATACGACGCTGAAGAGCAAGGAAAGGGAAGGGACGATCCAGGGGGAGAGGACATTACCAATAGTGCCAACCGCCATCATGAGAGCGTGAAGTGTGATCAGAAGGCCGACCATGATATCGATACCCCCTTGCAATATCCCGGGATTGGTTGCCGTTAGCAGGGCGATGACGACGCCGACTAAGAGCACCATGGTCGGCCAAAGTGACATCGCACCCCCGAGCATCAGTGTCAAGCCCAACAACCGCTTATCACGATCATAACCATGCTCGATCTGACTGATCACCGCCGCCGAAAGATCGTATGGCGGGGCGATGATCGGCGCAGATCGGAACAACGCATCTGCCCTTCTCATGGCCTGAAACAGTGGCCGGCATTCAGGACATTGTTGCAGGCCAGCATCCAAAGCTGCACTGTCTTCAGGACTAAGTAGATTATCGAGGTCGAGCGAAAGTTGGCTCAGTAAGGTATCACAATCGTGCTTCATGGTGTCTCCGGTTGTCAGCCACTGGCAGCGGCCGGAGCGTGGGGTCGGGTTGCACTTTGCGGTGCGGCATTTGCGGCGATCATCAGTTCGGCCACCCGCTTACGAGCTCGATGCAAACGTGATTTAACGGCTGGCACTGAGAGTTTGAGCGTTTCGGCTATCTCTTCATAAGAGAGTTCGTACCAGTACAAGAGGACTAACGGGGTGCGATAATTGGGTGGGAGCTTGTCGATCCATTGTTGTAGTTCAGCAGCCTCTTCACTACGCTCGGCACGACGTTGAGGACCTTCGGTTTTGGTAGAAAGCTGTTCCACAAGGGGTGTGTCTTCAAATGAAACCCAGGTCACTCGCCGTTTTCGTAAACGATCGATACAATGGTTGGAAGCGATGGATAACATCCAATTGACGAATTTACGCTGGGAATCGTAGCGATGGAGGTTGGTGTAGGCACGCAGGAAGGCTTCCTGCGCAGCATCCTCTGCTTCCTCAGGATCGCTCAGCATTCTATAACATAAATTGTAGACAGGTCTCTGATAGGCCTGGACGATTTGGGCAAAGGCAGCATGATCGCCTTTTTTGGCCCGCTGTATCCAGACACGCTCATCATCCTGCTGCTGGCGGACAGTTGTCACGGGTGGTTCCTCTGGTGACTCGCGTGGGACGCAGGAAACAGAATTAAGATTCTATCATCTGTTACGCAACAAGCTGCAATTGGGTTTCACCTTCAGCGTTGACTTTTATTACGGAGCGCGGTAAGCTCCCCACTGTCTATCATTCTCAGCACTTATCAGCGCAATTCAAACAAGATAATCTTCATGGGGTACCACGAATATATCGCCGTAGAGGGCGTCATCGGAGTTGGAAAAACCACTCTCGCCCGCATGCTGGCGCCGGCATTAGCTTCAAAACTTCTGCTTGAGGTGTTCGAGGAAAATCCATTCCTCAGTGATTTCTATTCAGATCGAGATCGCTATGCCTTTCAGACCCAGATTTTCTTCCTTATCAGCCGCTACCATCAACAACATCGGGTCATTCCTCATACACTGTCGCAAAGTCAATTGGTGTCAGATTACCTGTTCGACAAAGACAAACTCTTTGCCAATCTCAACTTGCACAATGACGAGCTGGAGATGTACGAGCGGGTTCAGGTGATTTTGGGAGAACAGATTCCTAAACCCGACCTGGTAGTTTACCTGCGGGCGGATACAGAAACCCTTATGCAGCGTATTACTCAACGCGATCGCACTTACGAGCGCGACATGGACTGGCGCTACATCGAGGCACTCCGCCAAATTTACGAATCCTACTTCGCCGACTATCGACAAGCACCCGTCCTGGTTATAGACACCAACGAAATCGACTTCGTACGTTCTATACGAGACCGAGACTATATCATTGGTTTGGTACGAACGGCCTTGGACCATGGTGCTATGCAACAGAGTCTACCTGAGTTGAGCGATAGCGCCCCTCCCAGTGGTATGCGTATTCTGCAGGGTGGCAGACGCCGCCTGGGCGATTTTCAACGCTTTCATCGTGCACTGGATCGAGAAAAAGGCTTTGGCGCCGATTTGGCCCTCAGCTTGGCGGGCTTGACCGAAGAAGTGGGCGAAGTTAGCAGAGAATTGAAACTCACCTGGCGAGATGCTCGTGAGCTCAATTATCAGTTGGGAAACCAACAAGAAGCCTTGGATACTGCACTTTCCAGCAGACGTTTGCTGCTGGCCGAAGAAATGGCAGACGTACTTGCCTATCTCCTGAAACTCGCCAATTACGCCGGAATCGACCTGGAAGCATCGTATATCGATAAGATGGGGCGGAACTGGCGGCGAAGTTGGGAACATAATCCAAGTGAGGACCCCGAAGTATGAGCAAACGCTTTGTCGCAATCGCAGGAAATGTTGGTGTCGGCAAATCGACCTTGACCCAACTTCTGGCAAACCAACTGCAATGGGAACCCTTTTTTGAAGCGGTAGACGACAATCCCTATTTGGCAGATTTCTATCAAGATATGCCAAAATGGTCTTTTCACTCTCAGGTCTTCTTTCTTTCCAGGCGCTTGCGCCACCATCACGAACTCCTGAGCAGACCTCATTCCGTGATTCAAGATCGCAGCGTTTACGAAGATGCCGAGATATTTGCCCGTAACCTTTATGATCAAAAATCAATGAACCCCAGAGATTACAAAAGCTATAGAGAACTGTACGAGACCATGTGTGCGCTCGTGCCCCCTCCTGACCTGGTGATCTACCTCCGCGCCGATGTAGAAACGCTTCTGCGGCGTATCCGCAAAAGGGGTCGGGACTACGAGCAGGCCATTGACCCCGGCTACCTCGAGCGACTCAACTACCTGTACGATACCTGGATCGATGATTTCAAGCTGGGTCCGGTGCTCACGATTCATGCTGACAGGCTCGATTTTGTGACCACACCCGAACACTTGCATCTCATCCTGGAGGCCATGAAACAGAGGCTGGCCGGGCACGATTCAATCATCTTACAATAAAGCGCCTCACTCACTATTGATGAATCCGGCATATGTCATTCTGCTATCATTCTGCCGAGAATGCATCTTTACAAATCCAAGTTTGCGAGCAGAACCAAAGATCAATGACTAAAGATTAAGGATTCTTCTGCAGATCGTCCTTAATCATCAGTCTTCAGTCTTCAATCTTTGATCGTTAATCGCTCGGAGACAGCGACAGCCCCATGACATCATCCGAACCGACCTTTGTGGTAGGAATTGACCTAGGTGGTACCAAAATGCTTGCTGCTGTCGTAGACAGCCACGGCCAGATCAGCGGTCGCAGTAAACGTAAATCGCTGCCGAAGTCCGATCGGCAAGCGGCGCCTGATATCGTTGCCGAACGCATGGCTCGCACGGTGAGAGATGCTGTGGATAAAGCCGGTCTTACTATGGCCGATATTGCAGGCATCGGTGCTAGCGCCCCAGGTCCTGTCAATGTCGATATGGGACGGGTGTATCGGGTTGTCAATCTGCCTAAATGGGATACTTATTTCGACCTGGGCCCAGTGCTCTCTGAATACCTTGGCGTCCCCGTCTATGTAGACAATGATGTCACATTGGGTACTTTAGGCGAAGCCACTTATGGTGCGGCCAAGGGTCTCGACGATGTCATTGGCATTTTCGTCGGAACCGGCATCGGCGCTGGTATCATCCTCGATGGCAAACTACGCCACGGATTCCGCTGGGGAGCGGGTGAGATCGGGCACATGCTCAATTATCACGGCACAATCAAAGATATCGAGCATTTTGCCAGTAGGGGCGCCATCAGCAGAAAGATGCGCGAGGCAGTAGCAAAAGGGAAATCAAGTATTGTGGCCGATATCCTGACCACACGGGGTGATGATCGTATTACCAGTGGTGTAATCCGTGACGCACTCGCCGCAGGGGATACTGTGACCCAAAGCATCGTTGCCGATGCCCAACAGGGACTTGGACTGCTGATTGCTTCTGTCGTCAATCTACTCGATCCGCAGTGTATTGTCATGGGGGGAGGTCTGGTAGAAAGCCTGGGAGATCGATTTCTGGAGCCCGTGCGAGATATCGCCTTCGAGCACTTCTTTCTGAAAGATGACGCCGATAAAATCATGATCGTACCTGCGGCGTTGGGAGATGATGCGGTTGCTCTGGGTGGTGCTGTACTTGCTCGGCAACGTGGTGGGGGATAGCGCCATCAATGGAGGATCGCTCGTCCCCTGAGACAGGTACTTATTCGGTAATCGCCTTACGACTGTGGCTGAATGGCAGCATATTGCGTCTGGCGCCCGCTTGGGCGCTTCTAGCGGGTGTTTTTCTAGCTGGCAGTGCCAGCATCACCACAGAAAATATGCTACGGCTACTGTTGGCGCTCTTGTTGGTAGACGCTGTGTGGGGCGCTATGTGGAGCCAGACGCAGCTCTTGTCTGCTAGAGGTGTTACGCTGCCAGCCGCTACCCCTGTATCGGATCCGACGCCTGCCATCCCCTACGCCCAACCTTCGGCCCCGGCCACACGGTTGTGGTTGAGTGGTCACGGTGATTCTCTGCTAAGCCGGGATGTGTGGCTAGCCTTTGTGATGGCCTTTGTGTTGGCCCTGATGCTCAACAATACTGCCTTGTATGCGACGCTGCTGGTTGCCGTCTCGGCCTTAATTGGCGCACTCTCTCTACCTGCCCTGCCCTCACTTACTCGATTTTTGGGAGCGGTCGTTGGTATTGGCTTCCCAGTGTGGTTGGGCCTTTCTCTGTTCATGCCGGCGGGTGGAACGCTATGGCCGCAAGCCGATACTTCGCTGGCTTGGCTGATAGGGGCAGTGTTTATAGGGCTTGCATTCGTTTGGGAAGAAGTTAGAGCTGGAGCGTCGAGTGTCTGGGTGTGGGCATCACAAGGCTTTCTGGTCGGTATCCTGCTGTTATTTGGGGAGTATGGTGCGGCTATTTTGGCAGTTGCCGTTCTGATCATACCCGCAGTCCAGCTCGTAAAAGGGGGCGCGCCTGCCATGCAACGTTGGTACTTGTTGTTGCTACTTGGCGTAACCTTCTATCTCGCACGCTGATGTCCGTTCCCCTGGCAGTTGTGTTGATCCTGGTAATTCTTTTCGTTCTGCTGGGATTGTTCATCTACTGGCTGATCTTTCTCACCGAAGGTGCGTTTCTCGGTGAAAGAGTTGTCGTCTGGCTTTATGACATCTATGCCGGCCGCTACGACAAGATAAAAGACTGGGTCGACGATGACGAGATCTACTATCTGGCCGAACCATTTGCCAATGATATCGGCCCCTTGCGACAACCTCCGCTGATTCTGGATGTGGCCGCTGGCACAGCCGCTCTGACAAGAGCCACGCGCAAAGCAGGGTTGTTGCCCGATTCGACCTGGGTGTTGCTAGATGCCTCCGCAAAAATGCTCGACCAGGGCAAGGCACACCTGGGTACGGATCCTGCCATCTATTTTTTGCAGCATAGCGCTCAGATCCTGCCCTTCGATGACGACACCTTCGACGTCGTAGCCTGCCTGGAGGCACTCGAGTTTTTTCCCAAACCGGAAGGGGCCCTGGTGGAGTTGATCAGAGTACTGCGCCCCGGTGGCCTTCTGTTCACTACCAATCGCGTGGGCACGATCAGTGCAATGATGCCCGGCAAAACCTGGTCGAGTTCGCAAGTGTTCAGACTCCATAAAGAGCTGGGACAGCGCCATATTTCGATCCGCCCCTACCTGGTCGACTACGAATGGGTGAACAGCGTCAAAGCTGGTAGATATACGCCCCCTGGGCGGGCACAAGATAAAACCATTCTTGACATGCTTGCCACTTGTATCGAGTAGAATCTGATATAGGATTTGCACCTACTGAATCTCGCGGTACGACGTTAATGTTTTGACCGGAGATTCTCGCCAATGCTAAACTGTGTCAGTTAAGAACAGCATATCTTTGGCATAGTGACCTATATCCATGTCATTCAAGTTTTTTGATGCTGCAATCATGCCAAATCCATATTACGAATACGTGGAAACTTTTTGTACTCAATTGACGTCCTAGTGGAAGCTCCTCTTTACTAATTCTCTAGTTTTGATCGAAAACCTGGGAAGGCAAGCACGTGCATTGCCAAATTTGCACGTTGTTCTGACATGTATCCTGCTGCTTGGTAAATCCTGTGGAAGACCTGCAACTGATATTAAGCCAGTTTTCCTTGACGAGCGCCATCGACATCTTGTTGGTGGCGGTTATTTTCTATGTCATTTTGCGCTTTTTTGCAGGAACACAAGCTGTACAACTCATTCGAGGGATCCTGGTCATTGTCCTCATTGGCGCTTTAGCAAGCACCTTTACCGGTCTGAAAGCTTTCACTTGGTTGATCAGGAGTGGGGGTGTAGCGATTCTCATTGCGATCCCCGTCATCTTTCAGCCAGAGATTCGGCGCGCACTCGAGCGCGTAGGTCGCACGAACGTTCTCCTGGCCCGAACCCGCCGTTCTACCGGTACATCAAAGCTTATCAGCGACTTGATCAGCACCTGTTCCCGCCTGTCTCAACTGCGGAATGGCGCCATCATCGTCCTTGAAGATCAGACCGGCCTTGAAGACTACATAGACTCAGGTGTGCGGATCAATGCATCGATCAACACTGAATTGCTACTCTCTATCTTTAATCCCACAGCTCCCCTGCACGATGGCGCCGTGGTGATTCGCGATGAACAGATCGTTGCTGCCTCGGTTGTGCTACCCTTAACACAACGTACACTGGTCGACACAAGTCTGGGTACACGCCATCGTGCTGCCATCGGCATTACCGAAGATTCAGATGCGCTTTCGCTGGTTGTCAGTGAGGAAACGGGCAAAATCTCCGCAGCTCGAAATGGCCGCTTGGCGCGTAGGTTAGATGAAAGACGCTTACGCCGTATTCTCGAGCGTTTTTATGAATCGAGAGGCCAGCTATTTGATATCGACGTTGAGGGAGCTGACGACGCCGAATGAGTTTTTCTGCTTCTCGCCGTACGCTAGATAAGTTGGGCACATTGGCGTTGGCGCTCATCCTGGCCGTTATCGTTTGGGTCATCTCTGTGCAACAAGGCAATCCATTCGAGACCGCTACCATTAGTCCGGTGCCTGTTAGCGTGCAGAATCTTCCTGAAGACCTGATCTTCGCAGGCACTTCGTCATTCTCACCTGTCGAAGTCAGGGTTCGTGCACCTCGTAGTACTTTAGATATCCTTACGCCTCGTGACTTCGATGTCGTTTTGGATTTAGCGGATGCCCAACCTGGTCGCCAAGAGATGGCAACCATCGTTGACCCAAATGTGACAGGTGTCGAGATACAGGAGTATTTCCCGGAATCTGTGATCGTACGACTCGAACA
>PIVW01000289.1 GCA_003353825.1 Chloroflexota bacterium | reverse complement strand
TGCCAGACTTCGGAAGTTTTAGAGCGTGATTTTGCCACCAAATCAGCCCATAATGAGGGTAACTAAGCTCTATAAGTCACTGTTGGAAACTTCCGAAGTCTTTTTCCGACAAGCTGCTAGGGTGGATATTTCTTTTACCAATCATCCTCATAAGCTCTACGATATATACCGTGCGATGAGTTCTGAATGACACCTCCACGCGAATTGAGGTTGGAGGGCGTTGGCCACCCATCACCACCTACGTCAAGGAAAAGAGCCTCAACGACGACCGAGGCTCTTTTTGTGTTTCATGCAACAGGGCTTATAATCTGCCTATGTCCACCCCAATTTTAACCACAAAACTCTATATCCCTCCCACCCGGCCCGAACTCGTCTCCCGCCCCCGTCTGATTGAGCGACTGAACGAGGGTCTGGGCCAAAACCAAGGTTTTGGCCGCAAACTCACCCTTATCTCCGCCCCGGCCGGGTTTGGCAAAACCACCCTGGTCAGCAGTTGGATTTACGATTTGGAATCGGATGTGGCAGGCACAGGCAAAATCGTAAATCCAAAACCTGTGTTGAGCGACTCAAGAAACAACTTGAGCACAGTCGAAGTATCCAAAATCCAAAATCGCGTGGCCTGGCTTTCCCTTGACGATGCCGACAACGACCCCACTCGCTTTCTGGTTTACTTCATCGCCGCCCTTCAGCAGATTGACCCGGACATCGGCCAAGCAGCGCAAGGAATGCTTCTGTCGCCCCCGGTTGCCAACGCAACCGCAGTTGCCAATGCAACCACACCCCCAGCTGAAACTCTAATGACAACTCTCATCAATGACATTGCGACCATCTCTATCGATACTCGGTGTGTTCTGGTTCTTGATGATTATCACGCCATTGCCACCTCGGCCATCCACGATGCTCTCACCTTCCTGCTCGACCACCTGCCGCCGCAGATGCACCTGGTTATCACCAGCCGGGTCGATCCGCCACTGCCCTTGGCCCGCCTGCGTGGCCGGGGTCAATTGACCGAGTTGCGTGCTGATGACCTGCGCTTTACTGCCCAAGAAGCGGTAACCTTTCTGAACGAAGTAATGGGGCTGAACTTGTCGACAGGCAATGTGCAGGCGTTGGAAACCCACACCGAAGGCTGGATAACCGGATTGCAATTGGCCGCCCTTGCCCTGCAAGCGCCCCTTTCCCAAGGCCGGAGCGACATTGAGAGTTTCATCGCTAACTTCACCGGCAGCCACCGTTACATCCTTGACTACTTGATTGAAGAGGTCCTTTCTCGACAGCCCGAAAATATGCAGAAGTTTTTGTTGCAAACGTCTATTCTGGATCGACTGTGTGGCCCCCTTTGTGATGCGGTGGTGGGGAGATTGGAAAGTGATGACCAAGCGACTGATAATCTCCAGAAGCGAAGCGTCCGAAGCGTCCCAGTCTCCAATCTCCAGAGTCAGGAAGTTTTGGAATATCTTGAACAAACCAACCTCTTCATCATCCCCTTGGATGATGAGCGGCGTTGGTATCGCTATCACCATCTCTTTGCCCACTCTCTGCAAGAGCATTTACGAAGAACCGTAGACGAGGAAGAACTGGTAATGCTGCATCGTCGGGCCAGCACGTGGTATGCGCATAATGAGCTACCGGTGGAAGCAGTGAACCACGCCCTGGCCGCTGGAGATTTTGAGCAGGCTACCCAGCTGATTGAACAGCTTGCCCTGGCTATGTTGACTCATGGCGAAGTGGGGACCGTCCTAAGCTGGTTACAGGCGCTGCCTGAAGAACTGATCCACTCTCGGCCACGCTTCAGTTTAGCCCGAGCCTGGGCAATGATCATTACCGATGAGTGGGAGCAAGTTGAGCCACTTCTACAAGAGGCCGAAAGAAGCCTGGCAGAGGGTGGAACCGGCAGGGTAGAAAATAGACAAAATCAGAACGAGGCCGAAGTGCAGGGGATGTGGGGGGAGGTGGCGGCCATTCGGGCCATGATTGCTAACAACCAAGGCGATGCTGCCCAGGCCATCGAACTTTCCCGGCAAGCGCTTGAACGTCTGCCCGAGGACAACCTGACTGTGCGCAGTGTGATCACAATGAATCTGGGGAACGCCTACCAATCGGCCGGCAATCTGGCTCAGGCTGGTCAGGTTTTGGCGGAGGCTGTCGCGATGGCTCAGGCGGCCGGCAATCTTATCACCGTCCTGTCTGCCGCCAGTAGTAGCCTGGCCTTGCTTCAAGAGGAGCAGGGGCATTTACACCAGGCGGCCCAAACCTATCGACAGGCGTTGCAATCTGTCGAGCAGTGGACCGAGGAACGCGGGCAATCGAGACCAACCTTTCCCACCACGGGCTGGGCCTATCTGGGTCTGGCCGAGGTATTACGCGAGCAAAATGACCTGGAGGCAGCCAAGCGATATCTGACCATTGGCCTCCAATTGGGGCAACAAGGGAATATGTTGGGCCTGATGGAGGTTGGACACATCATTCAGGCCCGCATATTACAAGCGCAAGGGGATGCCGTTGGCGCCATCGAGGCAATCCGGCAGGCGGAACGGTTAGTGCAAAAACCATCTCCACTTTTTCCCTGGGTAGCCGCCGTGCAGGCCAGAGTATGGCTGGTCCAGGGCAATTTGGCTGCGGCTGCCTCTTGGGCTAAGACGTGCGGGCTGCGGCTAGATGATGGATTTAACTATCCTCAACTTCCAGGCGAATACGCCACGCTGGTGCGCGTATTGATTGCCCAGGGACGGTTTGAGGAAGCATTGGCGCTGTTGAAACGTATGCACTCGGTAGCGGAGTCCACGGGACGAGTGGGGCGTATGCTGGAAATTCTGATACTCCAGGCCCTAACCCTGTACGCTCAAAACAACCCGGAGCAAGCCTTGTCCCCGCTAACCCGTGCCCTGACCATCGCCGAGCCTGAAGGCTACGTCCGTATCTTTGTCGATGAGGGCTTGCCAATGGTGGCGTTGCTCCGTCAGGCAGCCTCACGGGACATTGCGCCGGATTACGTCAGCAAACTACTGGATGCATTTCTCATAGGGGAGCATCCCCCTGTTTACAGAAGCAGGGGGACAGAGGAAAAAGAAAACCCCCCTGCTCTCATCGACCCGCTCAGCGAGCGTGAACTGGAAGTGCTGCAATTGGTCACTGCGGGTATGTCAAACCAGGAGATTGCCCAAAAACTGGTCATCGCTGTGAGTACGGTCAAGTCGCACACCAACAAAATCTTTAGTAAGCTCGACGTGCAAAATCGAACTCAGGCAGTGGCCAGGGCCAGAGAATTGAATTTACTGTAGAACCCTACGGTGATGGCACGGCTGAGACGCTACTGCAAATGCGGTGGCGTTTTTTGTTTTTAGCATGATGAAGCCCAGTTTGATGAAGTTCTCCCCCCAATCCAACCCACAATCCAACCTCCAATCCAACTAAAGTTGGATGACACACCAACTTCCGGTCTGATATACTGAGGCAGGATACAGATTAAAGTGTATCCTTTTTTCGGTGATGGTTACATTATTTTTTGCAATTTCTATCAATAAGGAGATTATCAAGATGTCAATCGAAACAACAGAAAAAATTCATGCAGAAGTACGTCAAGCCTACGGGCAAATCGCCGGTAGAGTTTTAGAGAAACAAGATGTAACAACGAGCGCCAATTGTTGCAGCCCGGTCGAGGTTGCCGAGGAAGCAAATACCGGTTATGCCATACAGTCACAGCTTTACTCGGAAGGTGAGTTAGCCAATCTACCGGAGAGCGTAACAGAAGCCTCGATGGGGTGTGGTAATCCTACGGCTGTTGCCAACTTGCAGCCCGGCGATGTAGCGCTGGACCTGGGCAGCGGCGGCGGCATAGATTGCTTTTTGGCCGCCAAACAGGTTGGGCCAACGGGCCGGGTCATTGGACTGGACACTACTCCGGATATGGTCAAACTGGCTCGTCACAACGCCAAGAAGATGGGCGTGACCAATGTGGATTTTCGTTATGGTGAAATGGAAGAAGTACCGCTACCGGATGAGTCTGTAGATGTGATTATCTCCAACTGTGTCATCAACCTGTCGCCGGACAAAGATGCCGTGTTTGCTGAATCGTTCCGGGTACTGAAGCCGGGAGGCCGGATAGTGGTGTCGGACATTGTGACCCACGGCGAGTTGCCGTCCCTCATTAGCACCACCATTGAGGCCTGGGCCGGTTGTTTGGGTGGCGCATTAAGTGAGGAGGCATTTCTAGGCAAGATGCAGACCGCCGGCCTGACGGATGTGACAGTCACCCAGCGGGATTTTATCAAGGTAGACGATTTTCTGGATCTGCCTGATGTTCAAGAGATGATAAAAAAGATAAGCCAATCGTTACCACTGGATTGGCTACGAGAGCAAGTAGACGGCAAAATCGCCAGTATAAAGGTGACAGCACACAAACCCGAGTAGTAAATCGCAGCCAAGAAAAAGAGCCTCAACAACGACTGAGGCTCTTTTTGTGTTTCATGCAACAGGGTTTATAATCCACCTATGTCCACCCCAATTTTAGCCACAAAACTCTATATCCCCCCCACCCGGCCCGAACTTGTCCCCCGCCCGCGCCTGATTGAGCGGCTGAACGAGGGGCTTCGTCGCAAACTCACCCTCATCTCCGCCCCGGCCGGGTTTGGCAAAACAACCGTAATCAGCGACTGGATTCGCCAAAGCGGGGTGCCTGCCGCCTGGTTGTCGCTAGATGAAGGCGACAACGATCCGACACGCTTCCTGGCCTACTTCATCGCAGCCTTGCAGAGGGTTGAAACCAACATCGGGATAGGAGCATTGAGCGTACTCCAATCCTCTCAAGCACCGCCAACTGAATCTATCTTGACTGCCCTCATCAACGAAATCGCGGAAATGTCGGACCACCCTTCACCAGCCCTTCGACCAGGCTCAGAACAGGGTTTAGGGCGCAGCTTTGCCCTCGTCCTCGACGACTATCATGTCATCGAGGCTCAATCTATCCACCATGCCCTCACCTTCTTGCTCGACCATCTGCCGTCACAAATGCACCTGGTCATCGCCACCCGCGCCGACCCGCCCCTACCTATCGCGCGACTTAGAGGCCGGGGGCAATTGACCGAATTGCGCTCAACCAACTTGCGCTTCACCCCCGACGAAGTCGCCGAATTTCTTAACCAGGTCATGGGTCTGGCCCTTTCGGTTGATGATGTTGCTTCGCTGGAGACTCGTACCGAAGGCTGGATTGTCGGCCTACAACTGGCTGCCCTGGCTATGCAAGGGCAGCTTTCAATGCAGGGGCGCAGTCGGACGCCAGATGCCCCCGACATCACCACCTTCATCAAAGCTTTCACTGGCAGCCACCATTTCGTCCTGGATTATCTGGTCGAAGAAGTCCTCCAACGTCAACCTGAAAATATCCAAACTTTCCTCTTGCAAACATCCATTCTTGACCGTCTCTGTGCTGCCCTCGTTGAATTTACGGCTCACCCTGAAATCATAAATCGTCAACCTGCCCTAAGTTCTGCTCTGAGCAAAGTCGAAGGGGAAGTTGAAGAGTCCAAAATCGTAAATGGGCAGGAGGTCTTGGAATACCTTGAACACGCCAACCTGTTCATCGTCCCCTTAGACGAGGGGCGACGTTGGTATCGTTATCACCATCTTTTTGCCGACCTGCTGCGCAGCCAACTGAGCAGGACGCAACCTGATCTGCTTCCCGAGTTGCACCGTCGAGCCAGTAAATGGTTTGAACAGGAGGGCCTGATACCGGAAGCCGTGCATCATGCTATTGCGGCTGAGGATTTAGACCGGGCTGCAACCTTGCTTGAGTCGCTGGCCTCCTTGCTACTCAACGAAGGTAGACCGGTCACACTCCTAAGTTTGATGGCTAAGCTACCTGATGCCGTGGTCGTCGCCCGCCCCTGGCTATGCGTTTATAGGGCCTGGGCTTACTTTTTGACCTGGCAATTTGATGCTGTCGAGCCGCTTCTCCAGTCTGCCGAATTGAGACTGTCGAATATCACCGAAGCACAGTCGCCTGAAACCTTTGCGGATTATGCCAGACTCCGGGGCCGCATAATAACCCTGCGTGCCTTCATGGCTCAGTGGCAAGGAGACCTACAGGGCACCGTCGAACTCTCTCACGAGGCCCTGAAATACTTGGACGATGATGATCTACAGCTACGCAGCGTACTTGAGACGAATCTTGGGGACATTTGTTTGATGAGCGGAGATTTGGCCTCTGCCAGACAACATCTGAACAGGTCCATCACAGCCGGTCAAGCTGTGGGCAACTTCCACGCCGCCCTGGGATCCATTAGCCGTCTGGCTGAACTGGAAACGATACAGGGCCACCTTCACCAGGCAGCCAAAACCTACCGGCAGGCGATTCAGCGCGGAGCCGAGTGGGGCGGTGGCCAACCCTTGCCGGGAACTGGCCGCGTCCATGTGGGTTTGGCCCAGGTGCTCTACGAATGGAATGATCTTGATGGGGCGACACACCACCTGATGCAGGGTATTCACCTGGCCGAACAGTGTGGGGAACAGGAGGTTGTGTTAGAAGGCTATTTTGCTTTGGCGCGACTGAGGCAGGCCCAGGGGCAAGCCAACGCCGCGACCGAAGTTCTGGAACAGGCGGAGGCGATTGCTCCCAGGGACAGCAGGCTCCTGGATACCGGCCACGTATCAAGCTGGCAAGCGCGTATCTCACTGGCTCAGGGCGACCTGAATGCAGCAAGTCGTTGGGCAGATTCCCAAAAATCGAAGTTGAGTTTGCCGGCTGTCCCCGATTTCCGGTTTGAGGAACCCTGTCTCACTCTGGTACGGGTCTGGATAGCCCAGGGCAAACGGCGATACGATCCTTCGGAGCGTAACGGGTCGCTCGAAGAAGCCATAGAGTTGCTGGAGCGACTGCTCCAGACAGCAGAGGCGGAAAAACGAGTGGGAAGAGTGATCGAAATCCTGGTACTCCGTGCGTTAGCCTGCCAAGCACAGGACAATGTAGCCCAGGCTATGACCTCTCTGAAACGTGCCCTGTCCCTCGCCGAACCGGAAGGCTATGTGCGCGTTTTTATAGATGAGGGCTTAGCGATAAATAAGTTGCTGCGCCAGGCCATGTCTCGTGGTACAGCGCCGGAATATGTGCCCAAATTACTTTTAGCGTTTGATGTGTCAGCGCCGGAGACCCAGCCAACCCCCCAAGCACTGACCGAGCCCCTCAGCGAGCGTGAGTTGGAGGTGCTGCGGCTTCTAACAACCCATCTATCAAGTACAGAAATTGCTCAAGAACTCTTTATTGCCGTGAGCACGGCTCGTTCTCACATAAAGAGCATCTATGGCAAACTGGGTGTTCACAATCGGGTACAGGCTGTTGCCCGTGGGCAGGAACTGGGACTTGTGTGAAAATAGCGAATTATGAATAACGAATTATGAACACTTTGCACATGCACGCAGTGCAGATGTGTATTGGTTGCCCCTTTGCCTCATTTTTATTCTCGTTGCTGTCCGGTAGCAACTGTCATACTTCTGTAATATTAGTAAAAAACTGGTTAGTGAACAGTGAATTTTGGCGCACTACCGTACTGCTTACTGTTTACT
>PIVW01000848.1 GCA_003353825.1 Chloroflexota bacterium | reverse complement strand
CTTCAAAGTTCCTCCGCCGCAGTGGCGGCCCCACAAGCAACGAGGGCGGCCATCGCTAGAGGCTTTACGCCTCATTCAACGATGGTGTCCTACTCCCAGTTGAAGTGCAGTCCTACCCCCCACGAATTTCGCCGTCGTTTCGACCTTAATTGTTTGGCACGAACTTTTTTCAGGGGAGTCTCAAATAAAACCTAAAAGATACATACGAGTTATTGATTATACCGCCCGAATGCGCGGGCGACTTCCACAAAGGTAGTAACATTTTCATCGGGAGCCGTGTAGGGCAGGGTGCAACCGGGGCCGAGGATGAATCCGCCGCCCTGCGCCAATTGTTCGATGTCGGAGCGAACGGCCCGCTCCACGTCATCCGGCGTGCCCAAGGCAAGTACGCTGCTGGGGTCCACAGTGCCGATCAATGTGGTTTTGCCCTGCGCTGCCTGCTTGCAAACCTCTCGATCGATTTTGTAATCGACCTGTAAGAAGATCGAGCCCGTGTCCACCATCGGTTCGATGATCTTGGTGGCGTTGCCGCAGATGTGAAGGCCGATCTCCTTACCTTCGGAACGTAAGGTTTCGGCTACACGCTTCTGATAGGCGTGGGCGAATTGGCCGTAAATGCGCGGGGAGCACACATCAGGACCGGAGATGCTTTCGCCCATCATGCTCAGGTGCGCGCGGCATCGATCAGCGCCCGCGCATAGGTCAAGACCTGCTCGGTGGCGTAGTCGAGCAGTTGGCGTACATATGGCTCTTTTTCGGGTTTGAGGAGGGCGACGAGAAACCCCTGCGGATCCACGATCTGGGCGGCCAGGCTGAACGGCCCCTGGTCGGCCTCAGACAGCAGGCAGACATGCTCGCCCCACTTCTTGCGAGATGAGGCGTGTGGCCTTGAGTATTTCGGGAAGCGTGCCATCTGCGAAGGGAACGATAGGTTTCAGGTTGCCAACCTGCTCGATGCTTTCCAGCGCAGGGCCCGGCTGCCCAAGGAGGGGAATTGTCGTCAAAGAAATCGATCTGGCAGCCTACAGCCTGCGCCAATGCGGTGACGCCGTTCTCCAGATCGATCATGTCGTGGCCGAAGTTTTGCCAGGTGGTGATATGTGCATCCGCCATTTTCTCGCCATCAAGACAGTATTCCTGCACGGAATAACCTGCTACGGCAGCGGCATGCATGAAGTTTTCTAAACAGATTGGGACTCGGTCAGGGACGCCGCCTTGCAAGACGGTCATGCAGCGATCCAATGAACTCATTTTGATCATCAGTCTGGGGCCTTAGGATGCTGCCAGAGCTAGCTTATAGATTGCCTTCAGACGCCAGGAAGAATCTTTTGCGACGTGGCAATCTCCAAGCTGGCAGAGGGTTAGGTGTCCGTTGGGAATATCTTACCAGGATTGAGAATGCCGTTGGGGTCCAGTGTCTGTTTGAGACTACGCATCACCTCTAGCGCTGTCCCATGTTCTGGCGCCATAAACTTCACTTTGCCGATGCCCACGCCATGCTCGCCAGTTGAGGTGCCGCCCAGTTCAATGGCTTTGTAAACGATCGAGTCGTTTATCTTGAGGGCGCGTTGCCAGGTGTCTTCATCCTTGTAGGGCATCGATACATGTAAGTTCCCATCGCCGGCATGGCCGATCATTAATCCAAACATGTCGATCGCTTGCAAGGTCTGAGAAGTATGGCTCACTAATGCTGGGAAGGCGCTGATGGGGACGGCAACATCCAGTACCTGCCAGCGGTGGCCGGGGAACGCTCGTACCTGGGTCTCGAAAACATGGTGGCGGGCCTGCCACATGATCTTTCGCTTCGCAGGATCAGTGGTGGCATCAAATTTGAGTGCGCCCAGTTCCTCGCAGATAT
>PIVW01000288.1 GCA_003353825.1 Chloroflexota bacterium | reverse complement strand
TTACTATGCCAGAATATGTGCGCAAGGTCTACCAACTGGATTCATTGTACCTTTCAGCTGATACCGTAGGGTTTGTAAACGCTATGCGCGATTGGTCGGAGGATTTCAGATCGGAATACCTCTCGGGGTTTGGTTATATAGGAATGGCCTTTTTCATCCTCCGCTGGAGTATTAGGGCGGCGTTTGGCGCCTATCGGCTTGTATCCGTAGCTTTTGCGGAGGCAGCGAAGGCGAAATTCGTAAATTCGGGAGTCGCCAGTGAAGCTGAGGCTTATATTCAGTCAGCTAATCGGACTGCAAGAAATGCTGCAATCGGCATGGCAGTTGCATTTGCAGTGATCTCCTTGGCTATTGCATGGGGTGTCTATTTTTCATCATCGGTCCAAAATTTACAAGGCATTCAGTCGGACTATGCCTTGGTACAAACGATAGTCTCGACCTATCTTATCTTGATTGAATTGGTTGTGGTTGTGGCACTGATCTTTCTGGATTTTCTGGTTACGTTAAGCTGGATATTTGCAACAACAGGGATCGGCATATTCGTCGAGGCTTTCATTGCAGCCATCATATACGTCGTGGTTGGATCGATCACCGGTGACTGGGATCCGCTAAATACCAGCAATCATCTGGTTGAATGGTGGACGAACGATATTTTGGATCTGAAAATGATGGTTAAAGTACCTGACGATGGAGTCCAAACCGGAGCACTAGATATGACAATGGACTACTCATCCACTACGACCAGTGGAACGCTGGTAGGCGCCTGGTACCAGATCAGTACCACCATCAGTACAACCCTCAAAATTAAGGATCCCGGAGAAATACAAGATACTCAGGCAAGCTGGGCCCTAACCCGCTGGGAGAGGGTGGACGAACAACCCTTTTACTTGGGGAAATATAACGTCCGTAGTAGTCCAGGCTACAGTTCGAGTCTAAGCACAAGTGACCGTACGGCGGCGGCAAAGAGCCAATGTGACAGCGATACAACCGTAGAAGCGGCAGGTGGTGATAAGACCTGTACCGTGGTAAGCGTGATGCAGTTTAAGCCGTCCAAAGCCGGACGCAATACAGGTATTCCCTTCGTCAGTACCCTGGAAGCATACTTAAGGTACAAGAGGACCATACCCTTTAAAGGGCGAGATTCGGCGATGAATTATAGCTACAGTGGTTCTGATGACTCCGTACAGTCTACAGTCGAGTCTTATTTCTTTATCGACATTTTACCGGCGACACTAGACGACCTGTTTACCTGGGATGCCGTTCAACCACTCACCGGCCACGTCACGTTCACCGATACCAGCTACCCTGATTTCAATGTAGACCGTGACAGCGACGGGCTGACGACATATGAAGAAACCGCCTTAAATACGCTGCCAGACAACTGGGACACCGATGGTGATGGTCTCAGCGACGGTTGGGAAACGGAGAATTACAGCGCATTGGGTGTAAACGTATCCATGGCTGACACCGATGGTGATGGCCTGAACGACAAACTGGAAGTCATGATCGGCACATCACCAACCGATACTGATCAGGATGACGATGGACTTTCAGATGGTGAGGAAGTCTGTCGGTACGATTCAGACAGCGGTGAAATGAAAGGTGGCTGGTTGGTAACTCAAGTTGGCGCAGGCCTTTATTGGACCTGTTCCGACCCACTTAAGGCCGATGCCGATGGCGATGGGCTCGAAGACAAGGCGGAAAAAGAGGCCGGGCTCAGCCCTCACGCGGCCAACACGGCGCCCGAATTGCAGATTAGAGTCGATCCTTCGGTGATTCACAATAATTCATCTGTGACAGTGTTGCGAGCCGGCGATCCGCTGACTGTCGAGCTCACATTGAGCAGTAATTATGCCGGTAGCATAGACGATCCCATGAGCCTGGACTACCCCACCGCTATCGTGGATACTATGGCCGTTATCAAGCAGTCAGGTTCCAGAGATTATAGTCCACCGACACCCACCTCGGTGTCCGCGGGACAGTCGTGGGACCTGGAGGGAGATCCGCTTTATGCGCTGGAGGCGATGACCTCAACCTTACTTGGAGGTGTTTCTCCAGCAATCAACCAGTCGCAGGCATTTACAATGCAGGCGAGTGTTACCTATTCCGATGCGGTTGTGCACGCTAAAAAGCAGGTCACTGATACCCACTCCATCCTTATCGATGAAGACGAACCGAGTTCTACGTTGGTGTCGCCCTATCAGGAACAAGCTATCAATGGTTCTTCATATGTTGCAGGAGGCACGGCTACCGATCGAACCTCCTGGCCGGTGAGCGTCGACCTGCGCGTTACCGGCGACAGCAGTTACGATAGTGGCTGGCAGAGGGCTACCGACGCCTTATCCTGGGCCTGGACGTGGTCACCTCTGCCTGCCGACGGCGTCTACACCATACAGAGTCGGGCCACCGATTATGTGGGCAATGTGGAAACACCAGGTTCCGGTGTCTCATTCATCGTCGATAACACCCCGCCCGGCGCCTCCTTCAGCAATCTTGTTGACGGCCAGGCCCTTACCTTCGTCACCGCTAACGAGGTCACGGTCAGCGGTTCAGCCACCGACCTCCTCTCCGGCGCCTCGCAAGTGGCTGGTCTGGAAGTGATCCAGCTCAGCATCGATGACCGGCCCTGGGTTAATGTGGCCGAGTTCATCTCCTCACCCCACCCCACCACCAGTGATTGGAGCTACGACTGGACCGTCAATGACGCTTCATACGGCTCTCATACCCTGGCCATCCGCGCCGTCGATGCCCTGGGACAGATCGGTGACCCCCCCACCATCGAGGTCATCATCGACACCCTGCCCCCCACCGATATCTGGTCCAACTACCAGTCTGATCTACCCGCCGACCAAGCCTTCGATTTGCTGGGCCATGCTGACGACGAGGGCAATGTACCCCTGCCGGCCCGGCCCCATGCGTTGGAAAACTTTATGGACTCAGTCATCTCCGCCACGGTCATGCTCATGCCTGAGAGTTTCACCGACACAGTGGGCATGAACGTCAGCTGGTTGGGTGATGTCAACGGCGATGCTCGGGCCGATCTGGCCGTGGGTATGCCCGCCGTAAATGCCAACGGCAATAGCAATGCCGGACGCGTGGCTGTGGTTTACGGACAGGCCGGTGGCTGGCCCATCCCTGCTAATTCGGTGGATCTGGCAAACACGACCGCCTCTTACATCGGCTCCGATGACAACGTGAAGTTGGGTGATGTCCTGGCTCCCGCCGGCGATGCCAACGGCGACGGACTCAGCGATTTCTGGGTAGGCGATCCTGTAAACAATCAGGCCTATCTCCTCTACGGGCAGGTCAACGGTCTTAGCCAGGACTTCAATCCCAGCTCATTGGGCCAGCTCAACAATGGCGCCTTGGGCAGAATCTACACAGCTACTTCGGGTGATGTCGGCGATTGGGTTTCCTCAGCTGGTGATGTCAATGGCGATGGTTTCGACGATCTCCTGGTTGGCGTCACCAATCTCAGTGGGGGAAGCGGTGCTGTCTACCTGGTAAAGGGCCGCCCCGCAATCGATGCGGCCTTGGGCACTCAAAACATTGAAAACCTTAGTGGAGACAATGTAGTCTCGTTCGAGTACTTCCAGTTGGACAACAGCGGCGCCGTGGCCACAGGTGTGGGCGATGTCAATGGCGACCAATATGGCGACTTCGTGATCGCCGACCCCAATAACAGTTTCGGCGCCTCTCTGGCTGCCGTCTACCTCTTCCTCGGCCCCGTCAATTGGCGAGGTGTCAATGAAACGGGTGCACTCAACCCCCTCACTCACGCCAACGCCAGCTTCATCGGCGATTCCGACGCCCTTGTAGGGTCAGAGGTCGTGGCCTTGGGCGATGTCAACGGAGATACACTGCCTGACTTTGCCTACAGCAGTGGTGATGCCCCACGCATTGTCTACGGTCGTTCCTCCGGCTGGCGCATGGGTATGATCGCCAATGTCTCCTTCAGCGGCTATTCGCCAGCCCCCAACAACTTCATCGCCGCTCCCGGCGATGTCAATGTGGATGGGCTCAACGATATCCTGCTCGGCGCCACTGGCGGCGGGGGTCGAGCCTATCTCGTGCATGGCTCTGCCGACCTGGCTACCAATCAACCAGTGCAGGCTCAGATATCTGGCGTCTCCTCGGCTGCTTCTGCCCCCTACGCCGCCGGTGCTGACCTCAACTGCGATCTCTCCTCCGACCTCCTCCTCGTCCCCACCGGCGAGTACAAGTTGCAAGCCGCCGGTGCGGATGGCAACTTGAGAACGCAATCTCTCGTCTTCAACGACCAGGGCACATGGATCGGACCCGCTCCCCAACCTCGAGCCTTGGCTGATCTGCCCACGGCCGCGACCAGTGCGAACGCTGGTACTCTATCGGCCCAAAGCGTAGACAGCACCGCAACCTCTCAGAACACCAACGGCCTCGCCTTCCGCATCTATGACAACAATATATCCACCTGGATCACCGACACAGTCATGGTAGGCGACTTCGACGGCGATGGCTTATCGGATGTGGCCGGCTGGACCGGTTCCGCCTGGACTACCTGGCATGCAGATGGTTTGAGTGGAGGTCAGTTAATATTCAGCGAACGTTCGAACTCAATGCCGACGTTTGTGACAGGTAGCGCCGCTCGAATCCAGGGCGACTTTGATGGCGACGACCTGGACGACCTGGCAGTTTGGGACAGCGGCGCTTCACTCTGGGAATTCGTACGCGCCACCGGTCTATCGGGCTCAAGCTTTGGCTTTAGCGCCATCAGCAGCGATCTTCCCGCCCTGGCCGCAGGGGACACGTCCAAAATGTTCCTGGGCGATTTCGACGGCGACGGTACAACCGATATCGCCGCCTGGAATGGTTCTGCCTGGGAAACATACATATCCACCGGTACAAGATCCGTCTTCAGTTTCACCAGCGTGACCAACAATCTCGATACCCTGGTCGGCGGCGACGCCACTTCACTGATCCCCGGCGACTTCGATGGCGATGGTAAGGGCGATGTGGCCTCGCGAGACTCTGACACCAGTAATTGGGTGGTCTGGATCAGCCAGGGCGTTTCTGGTGGAGCCCTTTCCTTTACAGAAGTGACCGACAATAGCCTGGGCTACGCCATCACCAGTGAGATCCCTCGTGTGGCCGCCGATTTCAGCGGTGACGGCAAGACCGATGTGCTGGCCCTGATCGGTTCTGAATTCGAAACCTGGCTCTCTGTGGCCGAGGCCGGTGGCAACGTCGTACCCTTCCGCAATGTCCCCGCCAATGCTGAACAATTCTCAGGCTCTTTCCCAATCAATACGCTCATCGGCGATTTCGACGGCGATGGAATGATCGATTACGCCGGTCTCGACGCCAGCGGTACTGGTTGGGTCTTCCAACTGGCCGGGCTCGCCACCACCCTCTACGTGGATGACGATTACTGTAACTCCTGCAGCAATGACGGACATACCTGGGGCGTCGATGCCTTCGATGCCATCCAACTTGCCGTCGATGCTGCCTGGTTTGCCGATACGGTCCTGATCGCAGCCGGTGTTTATACCGGCGTAATCGTCCATGCCGGGCAGGATTTCCTCAAATTACAGGGCAGTGATACCGATGCCGTCTTTATCGACGGCAACGGCGGCGCCGCCATCACCCTCCTGCCCGATGACGAGGAGTCGACTACCTACCCCAACATCGAAGGGGTCAGCATCAGCAATCTGACAATACGCAATGCTGCTACCGGTATCGACGTCAATTACGGTGGACGCACCAGCGTCAGTCCGGATAGCGGCGATAGCCACAACGTCCAGATCAGCAATGTCCTCTTCTACCAGGATATCGCCGGCAGCACGGCTGTCGATGCTTCGAGTTCTGCTCTGCAGGTCTCGCATAACACCCTCGTCTCCAATGCCTCCGGCGTCAAGTTGGTGCACAGCCAGCCGGGAACCTTAACCGAGAATTACATCTTCCTGCAAGATAATCTCTTCGTCGCCCTACCCAACGCCGCTCCCCTGCCCTACTGGTGGGACAGCAGCCAGAATCCCAGAGGAGATGTCAACAATGGCTATGCCAGCGAAAACGCCGCCGCTAGCGATTGGCAGAGCACGCCCACCGGCACCCTCACAATGACCATCGAGGATGCCAGGTTCCTCAATGTGGCCAAAGAGATCTTCCGTATCGGCGCAAATTCCGCCGCCGTGGGACAGGCCAGTGGCGGCAGCGACCAGGGCTACTACAACTATAAGGCGCCGGTCTACGTGGACGCGACCTATTGCGCTGTCTGTGATAACGATGGCCACACCTGGGGCGATGACGCCTTCACCAGCATCCAGGAGGGCATCGCCAGCGGCGCTCAGAAAGTCTTGGTCGATCCCGGGCTCTATCGAGAACGTATCTCCCTGGTCAACGGCGTCTCTGTCTTCGGTTCTGGCGCCGGCCTTACCGTGCTGGCCCCACCCGACAGCAATGGTGAACACCTGGTCGGTTTCGAGAACGCCAAGGAAGCGACCCTGGCCCTGATCACGATTGCGGGAGAAGATACCGCCGACGGCATTAAAGTCAGTGCTGCGGGCGAGGCCACTCTGGAACGGCTCATCATCCGCAACACCGGCACTGCCATCAGCGTCACCGACAGCAGCGCCCTGGCCACTCTCGCCAACAACACAATTGTCAGCAACATCAATGGCGTTGCTGCCTCACAATGCGGCAATCTCGACATCCGCAACTCCATTCTCGCCTACCATCAGAACACTGCCTTGAGCTACGACAGTAGTGGTTGTGACAGCACCCAGACCTTGCTTCACATCTTCAATGACTTCTGGCGTAATGGTACTGATCTCGAGGTCGACGGCAGCGCCATCGATGCCCCCGGCTCTGGCGAACTCTTCGCCGATCCTCGTTTCACCGACCCCGACAGCCACGACTACCGACCTTTCGCCAACTCACCGGTCGTCAATGCCGGCGACCCCTCCGATCCTGCCCCACCAGGCAGTGGTGAGCGTGTGGACATGGGCTACGCCCAATCGGCCGAAGCTTCCGTCTATGCCAGCAAGGATTACTGTGAGCAGTGTCTCAATGATGGCTTGGAATGGCAAGTCACTGCCTTCGACACCATCCAGGACGCCGTCGACAATGTGCCCGATATCGAGGGTATCTGGACTGTAGGTGTGGACGGCGGCGACAGCGGCAGCATGCTCTACACCGAGAATGTCGACCTCAAGAGTGGTATCCGCCTGATCGGGAGTGGCGCCGAGACCAGCGTCATAAACGGCAACGGCAGCGGCTCGGTGCTCAGCCTCAGTGACGTGACCGATGTCGAGATCACTGGTTTCAACATCACCAACGGGGGTTCGAACAGTAGTGACGCAGGTGTGCTCGTTACTGGCGCCTCCAATAACATCACGCTCACCAATAACATTATTGGCGGCTATGACTCGCAGATTGGCAACTACGGTAACGGCAATGCCGGGATCGTCTTCCAATCCAGTTCTTCCGGATCGATATCGTTCAACACTGTCGTTCATAATGACGGCAGTGGAGTCGTCGTCGATGGCTCTGATTCCTGGCTCAACGCCCGCTACAACATCATC
>PIVW01000287.1 GCA_003353825.1 Chloroflexota bacterium | reverse complement strand
GCGACCCGGACAACTTCCTTTGCGTGTTCTTCTGCGGCACAGTGACCACGATGAACAACGATGGCCAAGGTGTACCGGCAGCGCCGGATGCAGAGATCGCTGAGATACTGACCAATGCAGTGGCCGAGATAGACTTTGAAACCCGCAAGGCGATGTATGAGGAAGCGAACAAGCTGATCCACGACCGCGTTATAGGCGTCCCGGTAGTACATCGTACGCCACCCACACTGATGCGCTCCAATATCGAGGGCTATGTACCCAGCCCCGTACGTGAAGTGCTGACTTACCTAACCAAGAACTAGGCGTTCAGAACCTAACTACTGTATGATCGGAGGGGGCGAACCGCTCCCTCCGGTCATCTTTTGCCATAACCGAGTAGGGTCGGACGCTCTAGCCGCTTCCATGACCGCATTATGATCCAATACATTCTTCGGCGTCTCATCTATCTCATTCCAGTCATCATCGGCGTGACCTTTCTTGCCTATGCCATGTTACTGGCGACAGGTGACCCCACTTCTGCCCTGGCCGGTGAACATGCAACAGAGGCAATGCGTGAGGCCGTGCGGGAACAGATGGGTCTTGATGATCCGCTGTTAGTACAGTATTTTCGTTTTTTATCCAACGCAGTCCGGGGTGATTTAGGCCGTTCAGTAATGACCCGCACACCTGTAATGGTGGAACTAAAACTATTCTTCCCGGCCACACTCGAATTGGCGATGGCGGCGATGTTTATTGCCGTTTTGATAGGGGTTCCCTTGGGCATCATTGCCGGGTACAAGCGTAATACCTTTGCAGATGTGGGTACGATGTTCGCCGCTTTGGTCGGCGTATCGATGCCCATTTTTTGGCTGGCGCTGATGTTGCTGTGGGTATTTGGCCTGAAGCTGGGCTGGTTCCCCACCACCGGACGTATCGATTCAAGCGTCGATTTAGAGAGAATCACCGGCCTTTTTGTTTTGGATAGTCTCCTGACCTTTAATTTTCCGGCCCTGTTCAGTTCGCTACACCACCTTGCCCTGCCCGCCATCGCCCTGGCCACCATCCCTACTGCCTTCATCGCCCGCATCACCCGTTCCTCCATGCTGGACGTGTTTGGAGAGGATTATATCCGCACTGCCCGGGCCAAAGGCCTGCAAGAGCGAGTGGTCGTCAGCAAGCACGCCTTACGCAATTCGCTGCTGCCGGTTGTAACCGTCATCGGCCTGCAGATCGGCTTCCTGTTGGCGGGCGCTATTCTCACCGAAACAATTTTCGCCTGGCCGGGCATGGGGCGTTGGATCGTCAATGCCATTGTCGCCCGCAATTTCCCGGTGGTGCAGGCAGGCGTTTTGGTATTTGCCCTTATCTTCGTCTTCGTGAACCTGCTTGTGGATATTTCATACGCCTGGCTCGATCCCCGCATCCATTACAACTAACTTATGACCACCGTACAAGCAGAAGAAACGCGCCCGGAAGCTGAGCTTCTCGATCTTTCGGCCGATCTGGCTGGTCGACATGCACCGCGTTCGCCCTGGGCCGATGCCTTGCGTCGCCTGTTCCGTAGCAAGCTAGCTATCGTAGGCATGGTGATCGTCGGCATCGTTTTTCTGATGGCGGTGTTTGCCCCCGTACTCGCCAGTGAACACCCCAATGAAAATGGCGTCTTCCGGGTCCACCCTGCCGATCGCAAACAGCCCCCGTCTCTCGAACATCCCATGGGAACCGACGATCTGGGACGCGATATGCTGAGCCTGATCATGTATGGATCTCGCGTTTCTTTGCTCGTAGGCGTGTTTGCTGTGGGGTTCGCCATTGCGCTGGGAGCCTCCTTGGGGGCGATATCGGGATTTACAGGCGGCTTATTAGATAACGTCATCATGCGTCTCATGGATATTATGTTGGCTTTTCCCACGATTTTGTTGGCATTGGTCATCGTTGTCGCCATTGGGCCGGGCCTGTTCAACGCCATGATAGCGGTTGGTATCGTCGCCATCCCTGCCTTTGCCCGCATTACTCGATCAACCGTTTTGGGAGAGCGTGGTAGAGACTATGTGTTGGCCGCCCGCACCATCGGCGCCAGTTCCGGACGTATTTTGGGGCGACACATCATGCCCAATACCTTATCGCCGATCATCGTCGCCGCCACCTTGGGCATCGCCACCGCTATCCTCGACGCGGCCGCCCTCGGTTTCCTCGGTCTGGGCGCACAGCCCCCCACACCAGAATGGGGCCTGCTGCTAAGCCGCAACAAGAGCCATATGTTCACCTCTCCCTGGATGGTTCTCTTTCCCGGCATTGCCATCATGTTTCTGGTTTTGGGGTTCAATCTTTTCGGCGATGGCTTGCGCGATGCCTTAGACCCGCGCATGAAAAATCGATAGCTTTTGGGAGGGGGTAGACCGTAGACCGGGACTCAGCAAACCAGTAGGCCAAGATTGGCTGCTACGATTTTCATTTGACGCCGACAAACCAAGTTTTCCGGTCTCCTGGTATCCTGATTTACAGGATAGAGATTGTAAACTATGCAAACATTTATTCTTGCCGACACCATCATCCCCGCCAATGGCCAGGCCCCCATCAAGCAGGGGATCGTAGAAATCGTTGGGAATCGCATCGTCAGTGTGGGAACAGCTGCTGAATATGGAGAGATACCGTCAGGAGCCGAAATTGTCGATACTTCGGGATGCACCGTACTGCCTGGCCTGATCGACGTGCATGTTCATGTGTTCATGTATCCGAACGAAGTGGGTTTTTCTGAGGCGGCGGCGACCGTGTGGGCGACCCATTATCTGCATTGCGCCCTGCGCGGCGGCGTGACCACCTTACGTGATCTGGCATCAGCGTACGATGCCATCTTCGCTCTGAAACAGGGTGTCGAATACGGGTGGATTGTCGGCCCACGGCTGTTGGTTGCAGGTCAAGGCCTCACCATGACGGGCGGGCATGGCTGGTCTAGTGGCGCCATAGAGGCGGACGGAGCAATCGAGGTGATGAAGGCGGCTCGACTCCAACTCAAAAAAGGGGCTGATGTTATTAAACTGATGGCGACCGGCGGGGTGGGCACGGCCGGGAACGAATTGCCCCGGTATCCCCAACTCAGCGTGGAAGAGATGCGGGCCGGGGTGATCGAGGCGCGCAAGGTGGACAAAACGACAACCGCTCATGCCCATGCTACCATCGGCATCAAGAGCGCCATTGAAGCGGGCGTGGATTGCATAGAGCATGGTGTGTACATGGATGACGAGACCATCGCTATGATGGTGGAGCGTGACGTCGCTCTCTCGCCCACACTTTCCGTCTATCATCGTATCATCGAGGCGGGAGTGTATGACATGGTTCCCGCGTTCCGCATTCTCAAGGCCAGGAGCGTCGTCGCCGCCCACGAAAAAAGCTTCCGACAGGCATTGGCCGCGGGTGTGAGGATTGCATTGGGCACCGATGCCGTGGCCTTACACCATCCCCTCGGCGATGTCGCCCTCGAACTGGAATTATGGGTTGAATACGGCATGAGTCCGTTGCAAGCTATTGAGTCGGCTACCAGGGTGTCGGCTAAGGTGTGCCAACTTGAAGATCAGATCGGCACATTGGAAGTGGGTAAACTGGCAGATATTTTGATCGTGCGAGGAGACGTGCTGGCGGATATCTCTGCCATCCGCAATGTAAAACTGGTGCTGCGCGAGGGGCGCATCGTCTACGACCAAGACGCGGCATCAAGCTATCGCGGTGCAGTCATTGTCCCTGACGTGTCCAACCCCTTCGCCCATCTCACAGAATAGGAAATTCGGCATCGTTCTGATGGAAGGTGACTCTTTCGGAAATTGCGTGGCCCCTTGTAGAAAAGTGCCCTTCGTTAGCACAAACATCACGCAACACGCACAACACAACAACTGTTTTCCTGCGACCCCCGAAATCCTAGTATGCCATTATGTTGTACGAATTCTCATCTTTCTAAAATCGATTTGCAGGAGTAAAACATGCTGGTAGTAGACCCTCGAAATGAGAATGTGATTGTCAACGTCTGTGGCGACCTCGTGCCGCGTGATGAAGCGAAGGTCTCGGTATTGGATAGTTCTGTGCAAGGCGGTGACGCAGTGTGGGAGGGCTTGCGCATTTACGATGGCCGCATTTTTCAGTTGGATGCGCATCTCGAGAGGCTTTTTGCATCTGCACATGCCATGGCCTACGCTAATCTGCCCAGCAAAGATGAGGTCAAGCAGGCGATATTCGATACATTGCGCGTAAACGATATGCGGGATGGCGTTTGGATTAGGTTGACGCTTACCCGTGGGAGGAAGACCATCTCTGGCATGGATCCCCGCTTAAATAAGTTCGGCCCCTGCCTGATCGTCTTGCCCGAATGGAAAACCCCTATCTACGATAAACAGGGTATCCGACTGATCACGGCTTCAATCCGCCGCAATAACCCACAGTGCATCGATTCCAAAATCCACCACACCAATCTGATTAACAACATCCTGGCGAAGATCGAAGCGAACGTTGCAGGTGTCGATGACGCCCTCATGCTTGATCTTGCCGGATTCGTTTCAGAGACAAACGCTACCAATGTGTTTATCATCAATCAGGGCATCGTGTACACCCCCCATGCTGATAGTTGCCTGCCCGGAATCACCCGCGGTCTCGTGATCGAGATCGCTGAATCAGCGGACATACCGATTCACGAGAAAAATCTCTCCGTCAGCGAAATTTACACGGCAGACGAGATGTTTGTCACCGGTACGGTGGGCGAGTTGGTTCCAGTCATTGAGGTCGATGGGCGCAGCATCGGCACGGTGGGAACTGGCGAGATCACCCAGAGGCTGCAAGCCCTCTTCGCCCGGCACGTCGCTACCGAGGGTGAGCCGTTGCCTTTTTAGAGCATGACGCCGAGTCGTTCTACCAAGCAACGTAGTCCGCCACCCTAAAAATTCGCTGACGAAACTCTCCGTTTAGGTTTAGCTATACGAAAAAAGTATGGAATCTTCCTTTCTTGGGTATTTTGACAAAGCCTGGGCTATCCTCCTATAATCGCAAGGCTCTATTTGAGAATCTGTGCTCCAGATTTCGCTGGGCAGAGACTTTCACTTGTGCGATTATAACTTTTTGCTCGCATACGACAGGTACAGGTATACCTTGATTTGACTGTCCGACCCTCTGGAACCACAGCTACCAGAATGATAACCAGCACACTTTTCGACGTTAACAGGGAGGCGCCAACCAAAAGGATTCTGTGATTCAGCTATTGATCAGGGGCATTGGCGTCTCGATGAAATAACAAATACGCTAATCGCACCCGTTCTTTCATTCACGTTCTCTCATAGGAGGAGAATCAGATGCAAAAGCATCGTCTATTTATCTTGTTTACACTTTTTGCCGTGTTTGCTCTCGCATTGGCAGCCTGCGGCGGAGGTGCAGCACCCGAAGCTACGCCCGAACCGGCCGCGCCTGCTGTTGAAGAACCGGCGCCCGAACCAGAGCCAATACTTGAACCCGAACCAGAGGCATTGAAGATCGTTCTCGGTACCAATGCCGAGTATCCGCCATTCGAATCGGTGGATGATTCCGGTGATATGATCGGCTTTGACATTGATCTTGTCAATGCCATTGCTGAAGCCGCAGGTTTCGAAGTTGAATTCGTCAACACTCGCTGGGATGGCATTTTCGTCGCCTTGGCCAGTGGCGAATTTGACGCCGTCGCCTCTGCTGCTACCATCACCGAAGAGCGCCAACAGACCGTTGATTTCAGCGATCCTTACTTTAATGCCGGGCAGATTCTGGCAGTCAAGATCGGCAGCGATGTCGAGAGCCCCGACGATCTGGTCGGTATGCGTGTTGGCGTTCAGTTGGGCACTACCGGTGACATCTGGGCGACCGACAATACAGATGCCGACGTGGTCCGCTACGACGAAGTCACATTGGCTTTCGAAGCACTCGATAGTGGCGATGTAGACGCCGTCATCACCGATGGCCCCACCGCCGCCGATATCGTCATGGCCAATCCCGAGATGGGAGCGCACCTGGTTGGCGAGCCCTTTACTGACGAGCTTTATGGTATCGCCGTAAACAAGGACAGACCAGAAGTGCTTGCAGCGATCAACGAAGGTCTTGCTGCCGTACGTGCCTCAGGCGAGTATGACACCATCAACGAGAAGTGGTTCGGCGTAGAAGAAGAAATGGCAGAAGAAGAAATGGCAGAAGAAGAGCCTGTAGTGATGGGAGGCGAGACCCTTGTCTTCGCCCAGTCGGCGGATGCGGGCAGCCTCGATCCATCGGTCGAGACCAGCGCCAATAGTTTGGCGCCCGCCAGCCACATCTATCAGGGCTTCACTGACTTTGAGCCTGGCTCCACCACCCCGATTCCGGTGCTGGCCAGCGAATGGGAAGCCTCCGAAGATGGTTTGGAATGGACCTTCAAACTGCGCGAAGGCGTCACTTTCCATGATGGAACACCCTTCAATGCCGACGCCGTGATTTACAATTTCGAACGCTGGTGGGATACCGAACATCCTAACCATCTTGGTGCTGACAAATTCATCTATTGGGGCTACATGTTCCAGGGCTTCAAGGGTGATGACGGCAGCGTGGTTTCTGCCATTGAAAAAGTAGATGACATGACCGTCAAGCTGACCTTGAGTGTACCCAATGCCAGCCTGCTGAACACTCTGGCGATGGAGAACTTCCGCTTCTCTAGCCCCACTGCTATCGAGGCCGCCGGCGAGGATTACGGCACGGTAGAAGCCTTTGGCGTGGGCACCGGAGCCTTCATGGTGGAAGATTGGGCTAAAGAAGATCATCTCACACTGGCCCGTTACGACGGCTACTGGGGAGAGATGCCCAGTCTGGCCAAGATCGAATACCGCGTGATTCCCGATACGACAGCAGCCTTCCTGGCGCTGCAGGCCGGAGACATCGACATGCTCAGCCTGTGGGCCAGCCCCGGTCCTGATGACATCGCCGTCGCTCTGGAAGATCCCAACCTGGCAGTAGTATACAACCCCGCCTTCAACGTCGGTTACCTTGGCTTTAACCATGCCAATGAGTGGCTGCAGAATGAAAACGTGCGTCTGGCCATCGCCCATGCCATAGACAAGCAGGCGATCATCGACTCGCTCTATCCGGGTGACGCCGAGACAGCCAGCCAATTCCAACCGCCCAGCTTGTGGGGTTACAACGAGGAAATTGTCGATTACCCCTACGACCCAGATATGGCTATGCAATACCTGCAAGCGGCCATCGACGAGGGTGTGGAAATCCCCGATCCTGTCTCCTTCTACGTAATGCCGGTCTCGCGAGCGTACTACCCGCAGCCTCAGCCCACAGGCGAGTTCATCCAGGCCTATCTCTCTGAAATCGGCATCAACGCCGAGATTCAGTCACCTGCCTGGCCAAGCCCGTACTTGGACGATCTGCAATCAGACGGCACCAAGCACGATCTGTACATGCTGGGTTGGGTTGGCGATAATGGCGACCCGGACAACTTCCTTTGCGTGTTCTTCTGCGGCACAGTGACCACGATGAACAACGATGGCCAAGGTGTACCGGCAGCGCCGGATGCAGAGATCGCTGAGATACTGACCAATGCA
>PIVW01000286.1 GCA_003353825.1 Chloroflexota bacterium | reverse complement strand
AATGTTGCTATCAGAATCAGTCTCTCCGAAAAGTTAGACTTGCAGGCGAGCGGCTCCGCAGCCCATCCGTCTTCCCTTTGGGTTGCCTAAGTTCTTGCAGGGCTTCGACGACGTAAGTAAGAGCAGTTCGGGAGAGCATTATGTAGTTGTATCAGTGTTGACTCCGAGTCAATAAAGGGCCACTCAACCAGGCGACGGCGGCACCGTCACCCACTTGCTCCCCCACTTGAAACAAGTCAGTTCCTGATCGACGCCAAGCTCGTCCAAGTGCAGGAACGGGTATTGGGCAACGGCAGCTATCGCAGAAGCTACGACTACTACCCCTGGACCTGGCAAACCGCCGACAGCGGCCGTCTGCACAGCATCAAAACCGGCACCCTGACCGATCCCGACAGCTTGCAGGGTCTGAGCTACAGCTACGATGCCGTGGGCAATATCAAATCCGCCCAGGACATGGCTAACAGCGGTCAGCGCCAGTGCTATGAATACGATCACATGGACCGGCTTACGCGTGCGTATACCGGCGACAGCAATTGCAGCTACCACAACTACTGGGCGGGCGTCGGCGTCTATGATCGCGACTATGGTTTTACCGGCGCCGAGGGCAAGCTGGGCAACCTCACCAGTTTGGGCGGCCTTTCCTATGCCTACAACGACAGCAACCATGCCCATGCCGTCACCCACATCATTAGCGTACCCACCTACAGCTACGACGCCGCCGGCAACATGACCACTCGCGACGACATGTCGCTGACCTACGACAAGCAGAACCGCATGCGTTCTGTGCGCGAGAATGGCGCCCTCAAGGCCGAATACGAATATGACGGCAACGGCGCCCGTGTGTACGAGTACATGGCAGCCAGCAACAGCTCGCGACGCTTTGTGGGCGACCACTACGAATACTACTCGCACAACAACGTTAAGAAATACTACTACTTCGGCGGCGCCTTGCTGGCCATGCGGGATGGGACCATTTACCCTGACAACACCTACTGGGTGTTACAAGACCACCTCGGCAGCACCACCGTCAATGCCGAAACCAACGATACGGTGGAAGGGCAGTGGTGGTATTACCCCTACAGCAGCAAACGCGCCAACAGTGGTGCTTTGCATACGATCAAACGCTACACCGGCCAGCGCTTTGACGACGCCATCGGTCTGTATTAGTACAACGTCAGCTTCAGCGCCTGCTTATCGGGCATGCAGCAGGTCGAGTCCGCCCAATCGCTCGAGGGCGGCAAAGCCGAATTCAGCCAGGCCGCCGTTGTCAACGAAGAAACTTCCGCCGCCGGCGGCTACACCAAATACTACTACGCGGGCAGTGATCTGGTAGCTTTCAACCGCAGCAGCGGCTACGGCCAAGGACTATGGCACACGCTATGTGTTCAAAGACCATCCTTCGGCTTCGCTCAGGACAAGCCTTGGCTCTACCAGCGTCATCATCATCAACGGCGGCGGCTTAACTTTGGGAGGATCGTTATACAGCCCTCGGTGATCATAGGTACGATTGTATGATTTTCGATCTAGGGGAGGGTGCTCTACAATACCCTGATGACGTTTAGCCCTTTCTCGAACGAGTGACAAACCGTTGTCCATCGAGAACTACACGAAATCCAGTCGAGACAAACATCTAGGTGAATTTACGTGAGTACCCATATTGACATAAAATCTACACTTAGACAACTATCAGAATGTGATGGTCCCTTTGGACAAGAAGGAGCTGTAGCTGATCTGATCAAAGAACTGTTGGCGCCAGTGTGCGATGAAGTCCGCCAAGATGACATGCTCAATGTCTATGGCGTCCAGCACGGTTCAGGGCCAGAACCAAGACCTCAACTGATGTTGATGGCTCATATGGATGAGATTCAAATGTTTGTCTCGGCCATCGAAGGCCCTTTCTTGAGATTTCATCATTTTTCGTATGATACAAGAGCGCTGGTGGGACAGGAAGTTGTGGTCTTGGGCCGCAAGAAATTATTCGGCATCATTGGCGACCGCCCGCCCCATCTTATGATGCTCGAAGAGCGCAAAAAGGCGCCGGCCATCCATGATCTTGTCATCGATGTGGGGCTGGATGCCGAGGCTGTCACCAAGGTTGTGCAGGTTGGCGATTCAGTGCTTGTAAACCGACCCATGATTACGCTCCTGGGCGATCGCGTAGCGGGGAAGGCGTTTGACAACCGCTTGAGCATCACAGCCCTCCTCGCCGCATTGCACGAGTTGAAATCCAGGCAACACCTGTGTGATATTATCGCCGTCGCCAGTGTAAGTGAAGAGCATTCCAGCCTGGGCGCCCGTACTGCCACCTACCGCACTCGCCCCGATGTTGCCATCGTGCTAGATGTGACCTTTGGCGTGCAACCTGGCGCACCAGGAATCGGCGCCTTCGAGTTGGGTGGCGGGCCAGTAATCGGCGTTGGTCCCAATCTTCATGACAAAGTGAGCGAGCGCTTGATAGAAGCATGTGATTCGTTGGAACTCTCATATGGCATCGAACCCCTTGCGGCCCATTCCGGGACAGATGCCTGGAATGTACAGATTGCAGCAGGAGGGGTTCCTTGTGGGCTCGTTGGCGTGGCGATTCGTAACATGCACACGCCTGTAGAAACAGTTGATCTTAAGGACGTCATCCGCACGGCCAGGGTACTGGTCGAATTCGCTGCTACGACAGATCGGCACTTTGTCAACGATCTGGCGCCCCAACTGCCCGATTTTACGGAGGGTGCAGCATGACGGTTCTCAGCAATGGATTTTTGAAGGCACTCACTGAGACCCCCGGCGGGCCGGGAGATGAGGGTGCCGTACGAAACCTGATCGCCCGAACCCTGTACCCCCATGTTCAGGACTTCAGCGTCGATACCATGGGTAATTTAGTTGTGGTCAAACGTGGGCGTGACAACTCAGGACCAAAGCTGGTCGTTAGCGCACACATGGATGAAGTGGTCCTGTTTGTCACCGATATCGACGAGACAGGTTTCTTGCATGTCGCTACGAGCGGCGTCGTAAACCCCCGCACAACATTGGGGAAAGCAGTGCAGGTGGGGCCTGCAAGACTGCCTGGGGTTATCTGTCATGGCCCTGTGCATCACATCAAAGCGTCGCAACGCGGTACTATGCCTGCTGTCGAAGACCTGGTTGTCGATATCGGCGCTCAAAATGGGCAGACTGCAAAAGCCAAGGTGAAGATTGGCCAGCGTCTGATTTTCCAAACACCATTCCGGCTCATGGGTACAGACCAGGCTATTGCTGAAGATGCGCCATTGCCTAAGCAGGGACGGATGAGCGGCAAGGCTTTTGACAATCGTCTGGGCTGCGCCATATTGACCGAGCTTCTTGTAGGAGATCCATTAGATTTCGATCTGATGGGTGTTTTTACCGTTCAGGAAGAACTCGGCCTGCGGGGTGCGATGGTTGCCGGCCATCATGTGCAAGCGGATGTGGTCATCGTGCTGGAAGGCACTGTTTGTGATGATCTGCCAGGGCCATCGGGTGAACAACGCTATCCTACAACACGCCTGGGCGATGGCCCTACCCTTACACAACGTGACAGGCGTTATATCGTACATCCCCAGTTGCTGCAGTACTTGCTGAGAATTGCCAACGATCACGATATCCCTTATCAGTTCAAACAACCTAATATCGGCGGCACCGATGCGGCGGGATTTGCCCATTTTCGAGGCATACCGGTCGGGATCATCTCTGTGCCATGCCGATACATCCACGGCCCCACCGCTGTCGCTGATCTCAGCGACTTTCATCATGTATTAGCTCTACTTCGTGCTGCCCTTCCCGATCTGGTGAACGTGCCGGGCGTGCGCCACCAACGCTGATAAACCACCCACTCGCAACCACTACTCGAAGGAAATGATACGTGAAAGACCTCATAAGTCAACTGATAAATGCTTTTGGACCTTCAGGATTTGAAAACGAGGTGCGAGAGCTGATTTCGGAGTGGGTTCGACCACACGCTGATGAACTCTGGGATGATGCGATGGGCAATCTCTACGCACTCAAAAAGGGTGATGGCAGTGGGCGGCGGATTATGCTGGCCGCGCATATGGACCAGATCGGCCTTATTGTCACCCAGATAGAGGACAGCGGTCTGCTGCGATTCTCTGAGATTGGGATCCTCCCGCGAAAAGCCCTGTTAGGACAACGTGTGCGTTTCGCTAATGGTGTTCTAGGTACAATCAGCGTAGATGGGGGCGTCAAAACGGAAGTTCTTGACCGTAATCTCCCGGATCTGGCAAAATGGTTTATTGATATCGGCGCCAGCGGTCGAGATGATCTGTCGCTAGGAATCGGAGATGTAGGTGTGCTTATGCGCCCCTTTGAAGACCTTGGCAAGCGTTGGCTGGCTGGTGGCTTCGATGATCGTATTGGCTGTGCAGTCCTTATCGAGACGCTGCAACGGCTCGGCAGCACAGCGCACGATGTGATTTTTACCTTTACGGTCCAAGAGGAAGTTGGTGTGCGTGGCGCACGTGTCGCCGCTTACGAGTTGGAACCTGATATCGGACTGGCCGTTGACATCACCCCCAGCGGGGATTTGCCCCGACCTACATTGCCCTTGGCTGTGAAATTAGGTGGTGGGCCCTCGATAAAGGTTATGGACAGCGGTATGGTGGCGCACCCACGCTTGCGTCAAACACTTGTACATATCGCCGAGTCGCATTCGATCCCCTACCAACTCGAGGTCCTACCCATTGGCTCCACCGACGCGGCCGCCATCCAGGCAACACGGGGAGGCGTGATCTCCGGTGCTGTTTCGATTCCTTGTCGTTATAGCCACACCCCATCTGAGATGGTGGATGTCGACGATGTCGAAGACACTATTCGCCTCCTCCAAGCTTTTCTACGCGACCCCCTCACCAGCGTCTGACCCGCGCTTGGTTGCTTTGTCAGCTGATGCTGTCTTTGTGCGACGACTGGCCATCCACATCAGAAGGGTAATTAGGACAAATAATGCGTACACCGCCACCGCCACCAGCACAAATGGTAGGATTTTGTACCTGTGTGCTGTCCCAGACATCTGTGCGAATTCACCAGGGTCTAGTGACCACGTCTGTACGGTCGGGGCGCCAGGATTTGGGTACAGCGTTAAGGTAAACAGGGCTCGGTTGTTGTCGGCCAAGCGACGCCATACATCTGCTTCGGCGCGCCAGATATCAGCCCGGAGGGCATCTAGAGGATCGGAGGGGTCCAGAGCGGACGCAGTCTCATCCAATGCCTGGGCCTGTACACCCAGTGCGGCAACTGCCGCCACAAGGCTTACATTTTCTTCATACATGTCGCTGGTACGCCAGCGTTCTTCGACTTGGCTCCATGATAAAGACTGTGGCGATAGCACGTTTGCTAAAAGAGTCCATTCAGGATGTCTGGGGATCGCAGCTGCCAGCGTTTGCTGGCGATTCAACAATTCATCACCATCGCCGAATGGGATATCGATGATGATAAACGCAGGTTGTTGTTCGCTGGCCAAGGTTACATTGGCTGCACCCGTTGCCTCCAGGGCTTGATATAACTCTTCGACCATGGTCAGGCTGTCGACACGGGTTGCCGCTTCGATGAATATCGTACGGAGATTGGGTTTGGTCTCTGTGTTCACAAACACTGAATTCAATCTAGCGAAACGGGCGCCGGGAGGATTTGCCGCCTGGACACCGAATTTCTGTTCCACGACCACACGCGCGGGTCCGGCACCCTCGTCACGTAAAATGGTGGTCGCCCAGTCAATGGCCAAACGTTCTCGTTCTTCAGCAATGATGTTTGTTTCCAATGCAATCTGGCTGCGCTCTGCCAGGTCGTCCAATCGTTCGAAATAGGAATTTGCTGTATCAAAATCCCCTTGCAAACGGGCACGAGCGATTAGATTGGCAAAGTCGTCTGTAACTTGCTCGACTATTTCGGAGTCTTGCGCTCCACGTTCCAAGGCATCGGCCAATTGGTTTACAGACAGAGCAACATAGGCTGAATTAGCCGGCTGAGTTTGCTCGGCCCTTGCACGGTATAGGCGAGATAATGCCAGATAAGATACCGAATCGTCAGGATTAATCGTCTGCGCCTGACTGTAGGCCGCGACTGCTAGGGGAAAATAGGTGTCAAATATTGCCGCATCCGATGATTCATAGGCGAGACTGGCATAAGCATCGCCTAAGGCTATATGCTCTTGCATTGTCATTCCGGGTGCTACCGCCGCTTGACGCGCAGCACGTAGCTCATCCCAAAGAGTCGGTCTCATAAAAACATACTCTATCGGATTCTTTGGATCGACGGCGTCGTACGACCAAGTAACTGCTTCAGCTGTAAGTGAATAGTTTTCAGGTGTAAGTTTGAGCCAGGACTGCGGGTTAGGTGGTTCGGCAAAGGACAGGGTCACGCGCGCACTTTGTAGCGCACCTGGCCATAGTCGTGCTGTAAGATCGGTAGGGTAACTGAAGCTCACAAAAGGGCCTTTACCCAATGGAGCTGAGTAAGTAAGGACGAGATTTCGCCGTTGGTCAGGCTTCAAATCGATATCGGCGACCCACCATTGCGTAAATCCTGGTGTAGTCGCTATGTCCTGTCCTCCTACTGTAAATCGCAGCTGTGACGGAGCAGGTTTTGGGGCGGGATAGCCCGGAATCGCTACCGTGAGCGTCCGTTCATTGGCTTTATCTGTATTGTGAACGCGGAACACCGCCTGCACTTCGGCTATGGTCTGGTCGCCATCATCGCGCATGCTGATATCTACCGTCATCGATAGCAAGCGGATGGGGCCGGGGTCCAGTGGCAGCAGCGTATATCCGCCCGGATACTCGGTTTCCTCTTGGGCGAAAACCGCTTGCATGCCCACAAATAGAGTCGCCAGAATCCCGCAGAGCACCAGCCATCTTTGCGTACGGCCAACCCATCTGGTATGCTGACTCAGTTTGAAATCCCTGCTTACGAAGGATGGCTTCATAGCGATGGCGCGTCTCAAAATGATTATGACCTGGGATATCCGACCTGGGCGTGAACAAAAATATTCAGAGTTCATTAACGATCGGTTGGCGCCAGGGCTGGTAGAGATTGGTTTACCGCCCAGTGACGTGTTTTATACAGCCTATGGCTCTGTACCGCAGATCATGGCTGTGCTTGAAATCCCCGACGCGGAAACCTTGCGGCGCGCAATTCGCTCTCAGCAATGGGCCGACTTGAAACGAGATCTGTTAAACTTGATCGAAAATTACGAGGAGCGTGTAGTCGATGCTGAGTCAAGTGGCTATTTCTAGCTGCAGGGTACTGGTGGGGGATGATTGCTCTAGCGACTAGTTTCGTGGTGTTGTAATCTGTCAGTAAACTGTAAGCAACCTGATGTAATCGTTTAGCGTAATTCGGGCGTGGTTCAGAATCAGAGTCCCACACCTTTACAAATTGATGTTCTGAGGATTGAAGATAACGGACGATTGGCAGAAGAATCCTTAATACGACAATGGCACATTAGAATCCACTACATGTAGTATGTTTCTGATATGCACTACAGTATACGGGACACGCTAGATTCCGGCACAGTTACTAACGAACGGCAATTGATGTCGCC
>PIVW01000847.1 GCA_003353825.1 Chloroflexota bacterium | reverse complement strand
GCCAGCTTGATGCAGATCGCCTATCTGGCCGAGTCGGGTGATTATGATGTTGTAGTCGTCGATATGGCCCCCACCGGCTCCACTTTGCAACTGCTCGCTTTCCCCGAGATGGCCAGTTGGTATATCGACAAGATCATCCCGGTTGAACGCAAAGCCATGAAACTGGCCCGCCCCATCATGCGTTCGGTCACCGACATGCCCATGCCGGAAGATGATCTCTTCGATGCCGTCGAAAGCCTGGTACGCGATCTGCAACGCCTGGACCGCCTGGTCACCAATCCCGAAATCAGCAGCGTCCGCCTGGTGCTCAACCCCGAAAAGATGGTGATCAAAGAAGCGAGGCGCGCCTTTACTTACCTCAACCTCTATGATCTACGCACCGATGCGGTGATCAGCAACCGCCACATCCCCAACAGGGTATCCGATCCCTATTTCGCAGCCTGGAAGGAAAGTCAGGCTCGCTACACCGAAATGATATACGAATCCTTCAGCCCTCTACCGATTTTCCAGGTGCCCTTGTTCGATGCCGAGGTCGTAGGTCTGGGCATGTTGAAACGGGTGGCCGACGCAACATACAACGGCCAGGATCCCACCACGATATTCTATACAAGTAAACCGCAGCAAGTGATCAAAGAGGGTGATGATTATCTGCTTCTGCTCACCTTACCTCTGCTCGACAGACGTGATATCGCCCTGCACCAGGGTGTCCACGATGAGTTGATCGTGCGAATCGGCAATTGGAAACGCCATATCAGCTTGCCACAGTCTTTAATAGGTAGGAAGTTGGCCGGCGCCCGTTATCGTGACGATCAACTGGAAATCCGTTTTGGCGCTCGCCAGAATGGGAGATCATCCACTTAGGACTGAGAATTCAATAACCTGCGGAACTCTACCCTCATTTCAGGAAGCAAATCGGCAAGTTATTCTGTCCTAAGTCCTTAACCTCTTTCAATAGTGGCTGCCCCGATCCAGTCTGTTTCCCATGCCCGATAGGCTTGCATAAGACGGCGAGTGATGGGGCCCGGCCCTCCCAATGCATGCTCTGCGACCGTATGAATGGGTAAGACATCGCGGCGTGTAGAGGTCAGGAAGGCTTCATCCCAGGTAGCGACATCAGCCAGTTTCAGAGGCAGGCGCTGGACCGGGATAGCGCAGGTTCGGGCCAGCTCCAGCACTCGGGTCATGACCGTGCCTTCGAGAATCGTACCCAGGGGCGGGGCCATAAGGGTGCCATGTTGGACGGCGAAAACGTTGCAGTTGCTGCCTTCACTGATGTTGCCATCTCGATCTACCAAGAGTGCATCATGCGCTTCGGCTTTCAGGGCTGCTTTGCGCGCCAACCCTGGCGCCAGCGTGTTGAATGATTTTACCAGGGGCAAATCCCGCTCGCCATGATAAACGATCACCTGCACACCCTCTTCATATTCTTCTAGAGGCGGTGGGGCGTAGGACATTTGGTAGAGAAACACGTCGGCATGAGGTTCGCCCAGATCCACGGCAACCACGCGCACCAGCCCTTCGGCGTGGTTGGCTGCGGCCACCAGAAAGCACCATTGCCTTAGTGTGCTGTGATCGACACCCAAAGAAAGGTCGGCGCCTGCAACCGACGCTGATAATCGTTCGAGATGTTCGTCCAGAGCAATGTATTTCCCTCGCCGCACTTTGATCGTCTCATACACGCCCAAGGCGCCGACCAGAGAGGGGGTGAAGATAGGGATCGTGGCATCATGTGGCTCGATGAAACGCCCGTTTCGGATGATTTTTGGGTAAACGCTCATGGTCTGGTGATAGGGATATTCTACTTCAATAAGTAATACCTTCGCCAATTTCGTTACGGCGCCAAAACAGACAATTTGGTG
>PIVW01000846.1 GCA_003353825.1 Chloroflexota bacterium | reverse complement strand
TCCTCCTGTACCTGGACTACCGTCTCATCGGTGGGATATCCGTTGGGTTTGAATTCCAGCACACCCGATCGAGTTTGATATTGGTAGTTCAACTGAGTTTCAGCGGTTACCGTTGAGACAATAATCGCCGGGACAACTAAAAATGCCATGGCTATTACAAATAAAAACTGTGTCATATTATCCTCCTTTGATACTCTTAAATAATGCCACCTTAGGCTTTTAAGGGGCGGATTTAAAACAACCATAACCAAAGGTAAAGCCTTACCGAATCATTCGTTTTAGTTCTTCGAGCTGTCCAGCCACCGGATCACTTCTTTTCAATGGCATTGGGAAGCCAATCACCATTGATGATGGGCGCCTGCGGGGAGTAATGACGCAGGACCAGGTAGAATGGTCCCTTGGGCGCTGGCAGCCAATTGGAGCGTTGTATCGGGTCGGTCGGCTCCTCATGCTGCATTGTGATAGACAGGGACCCGTCTTCTCCGTAGATAAGTCCCTCGGTGCGGTTTCCAATGGAGTAGCGGTTGATCGGGCTTTGAACAAAGAGCCTCGTCTCACCGGAATACATCGACAGCGACCAGAAGGCATTCACCGGCGGAGGCGGGTCGAGATGAAGGGTGTAGCTATTGGTCCCGTCAAGTACCTGCCCGTTGCCGTCGAAGAACGTCACATCGTAGGTGCTGACCTCCTTGGGGTTGAAAAGTAATCCCAGCATCGCGGCACCGGCAGATATCAAGAATTCGTCACTCATGTCTGGATCGAGCCGGGCAAGCTGCCAGTTGTTGACAATCGGCACGAAGCGCTTCTGCCGTTCCGAAATGATGCGATGACCTTCGGCGGCTGCACGCTCTAAACCACGTTGCGATTCAGGCGAAAGAGATTTCATATCGAACTGCTGCGAAGGATGCAGATTGATCTCCCGGAACCAACCGAACGTTGCAATATCGACCGGATGAAGGTTCCGCGGAGTCATCCTCAGCAATTCGTTTAGCGTCGTGAAGTACTTCGTTGCGTCTGTCAAATCATTACGCGTGAACACAGGGTAATCCGAAACGTTGATTTCGGGCTGCGGTGTTTTCCCCTTACCCCACTTGCTCAGCAGTATCAGGTGCGTCTGGTCCTGAAGGGCTGTCGCGGCAGGTATGTCAGCCACCCCGTCCACGGCGTAGCGACCAATCATCCAGATGATAGGCGTGCTCACATCCACGCGTTCCACCCCGTCTGGCAGGACACCCTGCCACCCCGGCGGGCAGAGGGCAAATGCGCCGCCGCGGGAGCCCACAGTATCCCACGAGAGATGGCCGTCAAAATTGTGATGCATGTCGCCGATTGGGAACCAGTAATGGCGCTCTCCCATCTCCGGGATCACGAGCACGATGGGTTCTAACCGAAGGTCAAGAAAGGCTCTGTGATAGATCGTGTCCTCGTTGGGCGTAACAACCCAATCGTCCTCGTGCGTCACCAGGCGACGAAAAAAGAAAAACTCATTAATTGTGCGATCGTGACCGCGCTTCGGATCGAGTGAGGTTTCGTATAAAGTCCGATACAGGTCCATCATCGGATAGCCGTAGATGTAGGCCTGAATTCCGATGCTATAGGCCAGTTCCTCATCATTGGCCAGATCGGCGGCTTGTGCTCGAACATTCGAAAATAGGGCTATGCTAACGATTATGAAAAGGGCTATGGCAAATCGATTTGATTGGACGCTTATTCTCATGAGTTCCTCCTTTTTATTTGGCGGCGTGGACTGCTCAGTTTCCGCCACCGCCGGTTTATCTTTCTTGTTCGTGTCATTGGATATATCGGTCATCGAAACGCCTCCTATACATCAGGTATGATGTACTCTGGGATCTTGGTGT
>PIVW01000285.1 GCA_003353825.1 Chloroflexota bacterium | reverse complement strand
AAAGGCGCCACAGATGCGGCGCTCGTCTCCAGCTCTGAGTGCGGTTCTGCCCCTCTCCCAGACCCACCAGCGACGCGCCAACGAGCTGGTATTCAGGAATCAAGGCTCTGCAACCTGGCAATCATGGCCTGAGGTTCATCTTAGCGGGCGGTGGACTCGTGTTAAGCGATCGCTTCATCCAGGCAGCCGGGCAGGTACATGTCCATGCGGTAAAAGATACCTGGGCGTACGGTGAGGGCCTGTGTGACACCCCCTCAATGATAGTACGGTTGCAACGTAAATACCATGTTCATTCTGCACAATCGCAACTATAAACCACCCAAACTGTCTATTCGTGACTGTCTCCTGCTTGAATCGGTATTTCCAACTCCTGCGTTTCAAGATCACGAATAGTGATACATCGGCAAATACAAGATGCGATCTTCGTACTCCTCCGCTTCGGAAGCAACCCACAGAAGATATAACTGCTCAATGATCCGTCCGATGTCTGCTCTGCGCCGCAAGAAGAAGATGCCTGGTGTGCGCCTTCCAGCCTGGTAGTGCGCCCTCAAGTGCTCAGGTATCGTTCGGCGGTTTCCCGTGACTATAAAATATAATTTGTTTTCTCGATCCACAACAGAAGCTCTCTGTCTCCTGTGCCTTTCTCAGGTGCCCGGGTTGGCCCACGACCAGGACATCAATGTCAGCATCCAGGCGGAGAAGCTGGCTCTGGATTGCATGGGAAACGTGTTCGTCCAGAAGATAACAGAGCTTGCTCATGGCTGCTCTGAAGTCAAATAAAATGGGCCTTTTTCTGCTAAAACAGTCTCACGGGCACGTTCCATTCGCTGACGCAGCATCTGTGTAAACTCAGCGGAGTCTTTTTGTTGCTCTTGCCAGGCCTTATCGACGTATGCTCGCCACCGCTGCAAATAGGCATCGATCTCCGACCGATTGTGCAGATAGTAAGTGATTGTTGCGTAGACCTGCTCCAGCGTCAACGTGCGATAGCGTGCGGCAATCTCCTCCGGACTGGCCCCGGCCAGATAGTCGTCCAATATGGTCTCGATCCCCACTCGAGTTCCCCGAACCAGAATGGTGTCAGGTCCCAGTACCTCAAAATAGTCGTCAAATGTAACGGTGGTCATATCGTTCCGTCCTTTCCTGCCAAGCAACTGGCAATTGTTCCCAGACTGCGCTGAGAAAATCAGGCCCCGCTGGGGTAGGTAGCAGGTCGCAGGTGCGAGTTTGGTTGCAGACAAGTGACCCGTCCTGATAACGTGCTTCCATTGCCTGAGCGCCGGATACACCATAGCGGCCGCTAATCCGGAAGATCTCGGCCTTAACTTCAAGAAGTTGGCGCTCTAGAAGGCTGCGTGTGCCCTGCCTAAGCAGATCCTCTTGAGAGAGATGAAGCTCTTGTGCTGCTGTCCTGATAACCGTCTGTATATGTACGCTCATGAAAGTGTCCGTTCATTCATTATGCGATTACAGCCATCATATAATATGTTTGAAATATGGCGGTTGGGTACTACAGAGGAGAAAACGGCCAGCGAGTGTGGCAGCTTCAGGGCGCCTCAGGCATGAACTCGATACCGGGCAACTCGCCCAATGCCTGCTGGTACCCGGGCCTGCTGGTAATCGTAGAAATTTCGCCTGCGAGCCCGGACTCTATCTTCCAAGACCCGGAGTTGCCCCCGGCCGATGCCCCGCCAGGACATTGTTCATGCGATAGTTGTAGGCCTGTACCGGAATGCTGGTAATGGGGGCAGGGTCGTGGGCCGGGGTGACCAGCTTGCGGGCGTGCTTGATGAAGTCAGCATCATCGGAGATCAGCATGCCGCCGTGATGGTCTGATCGAACAACTACTTGTAAATATCACCTCGAGGACCGATATGATCGACATAGGCAATATCATTCTGGTCGTCATACCAAAAGATCAGCCTCATATCCCCGATGCGAATACGTCGATAGCCTATCCATTCTCCTGCCATGTGGACAAGACCTGGATAGGTAGTCGCATCTTCTGCCAAACGCAGCAGCGCAGCCCGCACTCGCTCCTGCTCTGGACGAGGCAACCGTCGCAGATAGCGAAGCACCCGGCGGTGGACAACGATTTCGCTCACTGAATAGCGTCGAGATCAACATAGGCCTCATAATTTTTCGTCGCTCGATCACGTTGCGCTTGACGCAGATCAGCGATGACTTCTTCGTTCAAATCCAGCCCCAGCATTTCGCTAATTTGCTGATACTGTTCCCAAGAGATGATAACTTCCTGCGGTCGTCCTTGTTCATCGACAACAACCTTCTTTTGAATGTCTAACATTAGATTCCTCTTTTGGATACGCCTGCTGGGGCGACTGACCGATTTCACCTGAGTCATTATACCATGTAAACAATTCACAGGCACCGCGATTTTTATTTCAGCCGTTTCCAGCTACTGCTCGAATCACCACCGCCACCTGCGGCGCCCCCCACGCACTCAAAATCCGTAAAGAGATATGTTCCTGATCTGCGTACGAAGTCAGCTGTCATCCCTCGACTGAGACACTTCGGCTCCGCTCAGTGTAGGGATCAGGACAGGTCTGTGTCCCCTCATCTGGGTCCTGTTCTGTCACCCAAAACAACTCACCCTTGATAGGCCGGGCGGACGGGCGCAACGGATGCGGCGCCGGCCTGCGACTCTGAGGGCCGTTCTACCTCTCTCTCCACACCCACGGCTGACTGGCCAACTGGCTGGAATTCAGGGATCAAGGCTCTGCAACCTGGCAATCATGGCCTGAGGTTCATCTTAGCGGGCGGTGGACTCGTGTTCGGCGATCGCTTCATCCAGGCAGCCGGGCAGGTACATGTCCATGCGGTAAAAGACGCCCAGGCGTATGGTGAGGGCCACGGCCAGGTAGAGGATCAGGGTCGTGGCAAGAAGGCAGCAACAGGGCGAACGCCTTGCCAGCACGCAGGGCCAGGGCAGCCAGCGGCGCCAGCGCCAACAGGATGATGTCCAGGGCCAGGAAATGGCGGTTACGAATGTTGAGAAGTCGTTCCGACATGTTTACGTAGCGTGTGCCGCTAGCAGTGATCATGGAATTACTCAGCCGGACATATGGGGGGAAGAGGGGAAAGAGAGGTGTCACGATGGAGCACCAATCTCACTTTCAAGCATCTCGATAAGGGTGATGATGCTCAAGGGCTGGCTTGATTCAACTAGATCATCGTGCCCGATATGCACATGATGCGGGTAGTTAGTCAATTCTGGATGGTGCGCGGCATTATCCCACCGCATTCGCAGGCTTTGCCTGTTGGAATCCATCCACTGGTAGCGATATTGAACAGTCTGAGCTGTCTCTCTGCCGATGATGAAATACTTGTGAGGTGGGGAGAGGCAAAGGCGCTTGATGGTCAAAAAACGATTTTCCCTGATAAAATGAGGCGTGAACTGGACAACCATTCACTTCGCCAGTGCGACGCGCTACTCCTGACCGATGGTGGACCATCCTCTGTTCAGTCTCTGGGTTTGCTGACCAATTTGCTCAACAAGGTCTGCACCATCTGAACCAAGCGCCGCGCTGACCGCAACGCATCCTCTGCAGTTTCTTGGCTAAAGAGATCCTAGGGCAATGTGTAGCTTTCCTCGTCACCATAATCCGTTAAGAAGTGCGTCTCTGTACCCAGAACCAACAGGTCCGGCAGCATGGCATGCAGCAACTCGCTTACATCCGAAGGCAATTCTTGCTCGCGTAAGATGGCGGCAATCTGACGAGCCGGATCATGTGTCTTCGGTGCAATCCCAAACAATGCCAGGGCGGCCTTCCCGGCGTTTTCCACCGCCAGTTGCGAATTGTCCACACAGAAGCGCCAGCGCTGGATCGTAAGATCTTGCTCTGCTTCTGTCAGAAACCCTTGCGACAGGGCAATCCGGTATTGTACGTCTCTAGATGCGTTCATGGGATCCTTCCCAGGTCAGTTCCCAATCTCCAAGGGAAAGGGTGGGAAGCATCCACATCCAGGTTCCGGCAATGCGCCTGCGTTGGAGGCCGGAATCACGTATAGCCTGCAATACTTTGCTTCGCAGAGTTTCAAAATATCCGTGTCCGTACAGACTGATCCCGTCCACGCAGACATCGACTACCAACGGAGTCAGCCCGCCTTGCACTTCCTGCGACGTTTTGGCAATCACAGAAAGTCCTTCAGGCAAGCGCAGCAACTCTGGAAGTAGTGGGGCCATGATCGCTCGACGGCGCGCCAACGGATCCCCTGGCAATTCTTCAATAACCACAAATACATCGTGATCGCTGGTCGGTCTGGCCTCTCCGCGGCTTTGCGAGCCAAAGAGGACGATCATTTTCAGGCGATCGCCGAATGCCTCAGCTAAGACATTGACTAATGCGCTGTAGTCTACCTGATCTTTCATAGCTGTATTTTATCCCACTTTCATGCGAACGGCCAAGCATATCTGGCGTTCAAGAGGTCGGTCCAAGAGGGGCGATCCAGTTGCTATCGAAGGCCTCTCGCACGTGCTGTTGTTCCAGACCGGACATGTGAGGTGGGGAGAGATAGATGCGATTGGTTGTCACAAAGATTCTCCTTGCATGCATACCTTCAAAGAACGACATGTTTCAATCGTATCTGCCTTTAAATACTCCAGGTTAGGATTCAGGGTAGCACTGTGTAGATGTCGAATTCCACGACGCGGTGCCAGTCGCTATCCAATGTTGCTACGGCTGCCACGCCGATCTGCTCGGCCTGCGCCAGGATCAAGGCGTCCTGGGGCAGTAGATAATACGCTGTGATAAAGTGGTGCATGCGCTCGTCCAACAAGCCATACTTGCTCTCAAAGTTGTCTGGAAAAGGTGGCGTCACCGGAATGGATGCAAGTATTTGATCGAAGAGCGCCAGGTCGGCAAAACCTGCTGCCAACAAATCCGGCTGTCGCTTGTAAGTGGCCAGCCAGTTGGGCGGACGAGTAGATGTGGGCATCGCAGCCCACACGTGTCTTAACGATCGGCTGAGAATGACATGATAACATTCTTGACGCACAGCCGTCGGCATCCAGACAATGGTTTTACCACTGGCAATCTCCTGGCCCAGCCGCTCAATAAACCGAGAGACAGCCACCACGTTAGGGTTGTCATCATCTTGTCGTAAGGCCAGTAGCAACGAACTGTCTGGAACGAGTTGACTGGGAAGAGCAATGTTCGGATCAGTCAAGTCATAGATCGCCATCAGTCTGTCTCAAGCACCTCTACCCAGAATTCATCATCCTCCGGCGGCAGATCGGCGAAAAAATCAACCAGACGTTGCTCGGGCGGGCCGAAGCGAGCGCGTAGGCTACGAGCCTGAGCCACAAGCGCCTGTTGCCGGCGCTGCAACTCAGGTGTCCATGGGATTGAGCGATCTCCATCAGCGATGCCGACCTGGGCTTGCAATCGTTCGTATTCCGCAATGCTGAGTAGCACAGCCATGGGGCGACCTCGTCGTTCGAGGATGAAATGCACATCACCGTATTTAACCTGCCCGACAATGTCGGACAGCTTGCTCTTTGCTTCAGCCATACCTACGACGCGTTCCACTTGAAAACCTCCAACCGGTCAAGATGACTATATTGTAACATGGGTTGTATACGGAAACAATGCAGACTGTATCGATGGGTGTGCGTCAAGTTTTTAGGTGCAATCCAATGAAGCGCATTCTTAGGCAAAACAGAGGTATTTTATTGGAATAGCTGACAAATAATTGATAATAAATTATTATGTCTATCTAAAATTCTAACGCACGCCCACAGCGTCGCTGCTGTAAGCGCCCTAATTTGTAGGACACAGGCCCACACAAATTTTTCCTCTGTCTTTTTCTGCGGGCGCAGCCTGCGTTCATCCTTCGACTCTGCTCAGGACAGGTCTGCGTCCTATTTATTTTTGCCTTGATCTGCGTTCTGTCGGTCTCAAAAATCTCCCGTTTGCGCCGTACCCGTTCGCTCAGCACCTGCAAATGCATCGACGTTGGGCCCCAGAGTCGCTATACAATTGCTATCGAAGACCTTCTGCATGTACTGCTGTTTTCGAGGTCGGACATGTGCGGTGGAGAGAGACAGAGACGTGTCACGATGGAGCACCAATCTCACCTTCAAGCATCTCGATGAGGGCGATGATGCTCAAGGGCTGGCTTGATTCAACTAGATCATCGTGCCCGATATGCACATGATGCGGGTAGTTAGTCAGTTCTGGATGGTGCGCGGCATTATCCCACCGCATTCGCAGGCTTTGCCCGGAGGAATCCATCCATTGGTAGCGATATTGAACAGTCTGGGCTGTCTCCCTGCCGATGATGAAATACTCGGATACTTCTAAGAAATCATCGTTCTGCAAACGTAGTCGCGCCCGAAAAAAGTCGGTATTTTCTAAAACCCTTCCCGAATGATCTGAACTTCTCTGACAAGGTCGCTTGTAGCCAGCGCAAGCTTGATGGCGTCGAGATAATCTTGAGCATCGATCACGATTGTTCTGTTTGTAAGACTTGTAACTGTTCCCGAGCAGAGAGCGACATGAGATAGAAAGCGTCCCATTCGAACATGTCTGCCTCGTCACCCATCTCCCCGGCCTGAAATCTGCGATGGAACTCCTCGGTAGGAAGTTGGTATTGCTGCTCAAAAGCACGTAAATGCAAAGTCAGGTTATTCAATTCAGTCTGAAGGCGCGATCGTTCCATGTTAACGAGTTTTTTGATCGTGGCGTCGACCGTATTGCTGCTGTAGCCCGTTTGATACAGGCGAGCCAATGATTGGATGCGCGTAAGGGTTCGTCCGCTTACTGCCATTGTCGATCTCCTGGATCTGAAGGTAAATACTTCAACTGCATTATACTACAATGTAAAGTGCCAAGTAAGGCTCACTTTGCAAGCAGTTAACATTCACCCCAGTTGCTATGGAAGGCCTCCTGCACGTACTGCTGTTCGAGACCGGACATGTGGGGGGAGGAGAAGGAAAAGGGGCAACGGACAACGAACGGTCACGGGTGGATTATTCATGGGATGGAGACGATAACGCCATTGTTCAGGAAATGAGATGATGATATACTCGAGAATGAATCAGGCCCTTTCGGAATTTGCGTGGCTCCCCCAGAAAGGCGTGGTTCGCTAGAAGAATCATCACGTAACACGCAATACGCAACACGTATCTTTCCAGGACCACACGAAATCCTGTTGAACCATGAATCACCAGTGACAATCCCCGGAAAGAAGGAATTTGCTAGTTCTGGTGGATTCTGTGGATGCGACTCCTATCCTGCCTGTGTCATTCCTTCGGCTTCGCTCAGGACAGGTCTGAGCGAAGCCGAAGGAGTGACACCATGGGAGGTAACCACAGAATCCGATAGAATCAGAAAAAATCGAACATCTTACAGAACGAACAAGTGTATGCTCGTTATACACAACCTGCTTCTGCCTGGGAAGTCATTTCATTTCTAGTAAAATGGGACGGTCGTTCGGTCGGTAGCACCGCAGTTGAACTTGGAGTATGACGAAACTTGACGGAAACGGGTTCATGAGCAAACCTTTCTGAAAAACATCACATCATAAGAGAGGTCATCATGAACCCGCAAGAGCAA
>PIVW01000845.1 GCA_003353825.1 Chloroflexota bacterium | reverse complement strand
GGGTTCTATAACATGTTCTACAAGGAACCCAAGGGCAAGTTCCATCTAGAAATCTGTACAAATGTGCCCTGCATGTTGCGCGGCGCCAACGAAGTCGCAGATTATCTGAAAGAGCGTCTTGGCATCGGTTTTGGAGAAACAACTGAGGATGGGAATTTCACGCTGGATCACATGGAATGTCTGGGGGCCTGCGCTACCGCACCCATGCTGTTTGCGCGCAAAAGCCAGACGGAGTGGGGGCGATACTACGAAAACCTGACACGCGAGCAAGTCGAGGTCATGCTGGACGACTTGCTCGACAACGACGATCTGCCCCTCGAACGCGACCCTGCCGGACCCTATCATCACGACCATCATCCTGAAACCAATTTCTTGCTGGCGCGCATCGATAAGCCCGATAGCCATACATTGGATTCCTATCTGGCGGATGGAGGATACGAGACCGCTCGTAAGGCAATGGCAATGGAACCGGCCGAAGTCACCGAGATGGTCAAGAAGGCCGGCGTACGCGGACGTGGGGGAGCGGGCTTTCCGGCCGGGGTGAAATGGGGCTTTGTTCCCAAAGACATTTATCCTCGTTACCTCGTCGCCAATTGCGATGAATCAGAACCGGGCACATTCAAAGATCGTCTGATCGTGGAATATGATCCGCATCAATTGCTCGAAGGTATTATCTGTACCTCGTGGGCGATCCAGGCGAACCATGCCTTTATTTATGTGCGCGGCGAGTACATCTTCGCTCAAGAGCGACTCAATCAAGCTATCGCAGAAGCAAAAGCAGAAGGTATTTTGGGCGAGAACATCTTGGGGACAGACTTCGATCTGGAAGTCACCGTCCATCCCGGCGCCGGCGCTTACATTTGTGGTGAAGAGACCGCTCTGCTCAGTTCGCTGCAAGGTGGACGCGGGCATCCTCGCCTGAAACCCCCCTTCCCTGCTGTGGCCGGGCTTTATGCCAAACCCACCATCGTCAACAATGTCGAAACCATCACGCATGTTCGCCACGTGCTAGAGCATGGGGCGGAATGGTATCGGCAGTGGGGGACAGAACGCAGCCCCGGTTTCCAACTCGTATGTCTTAGTGGTCAGGTGAAGAAACCGGGTGTATATGAGATCCCATATGCCCTGACCCTGCGCGAACTGATCTACGATCTGGCCGGCGGCACGGTCGACGACCGCCCGATCAAGAGCATTGTACCCGGCGGTCTCTCCATGCCCCATCTGCCCTCGGCCAGCCTCGACGTAGGTATCGACTTCGAATCATGTGAGGCAGCAGGCTCGTTATTGGGCTCGGGCGGCGTCATCGTCATCTGTGAGGGTGAGGATATCGTCTCTGTTGCACGACGCACGGTCAGTTTTTACCGTGAAGAATCATGTGGCAAATGCACGCCCTGCCGAGAGGGTTCCGGTTGGATGGAAAAAATCCTCTTGCGAATCGAGAAGGGAGAAGGCACGCTTGCCGATCTCGACCGCTTGAAACACATCAGCAAGTACATCGATCAGCAGTCCTTCTGCCCCTTTGGCCCCGCCTCAGTATGGGGCGTGCGCAGCACCTTATTCCTCTTCGGCGACGAATTCAAAGCTCACATCGAAGAAACCAACCCCGAAGGTACCAAACCCAAAATCCCCGTCCGCCCAATCTACAGGGCCTACGCCGGAAAACTCCTCGAAAACGTGCTCGACGACTAGTCGGCACAGTATTACAGAAATAGGTTGACAACAAAGCTCCCGCATACTCGAGACGCAACACGCAACACGTCCATCAAACCTAACCCACCAGTCATACAAAACACCCACCACCCCCAATCTACGTCACTCCCAAACCCATGTCCGACTGGATCAACATCACCATCGACGGCCAGGTAATC
>PIVW01000284.1 GCA_003353825.1 Chloroflexota bacterium | reverse complement strand
GGCCCTTCCAATGAAATTGGCCCTTCCAATGAAATTGGCCCTTCCAATGAAATTGGCCCTTCCATGGTTGTTATATGACTCTCCTGAAAAAAGGTCTAGACAAGCAGTGAAGATCGAGACAACAGCAAAAATGGTGGGGTTTAGATGCGTTCTTCCCCGTGAAACCCTATGTTTTCATCTGCGATCTCTGCGGTTAATAGGCTTTGTTCAGTGGACTCGGTTATTTCTATGCCAAACGAGCCTACACACCGTTAATGGCATGTTTCAAATCCGAGGCCGGTGGCAGTCTCTCTCTCTGGATCGTCAATGATATGCTGACGCCTGTGCATGATATGGCCACGTGGGAGCTGGCGACTTTCGGGGGTGATATCCTTTACAGCAAAGAGGTAGCGTACTCTGTCAATGGCAATGTCGCCCAATCCATTGCCAGGATACCAGCATCTTTACTGAGCCAGGCTCAACATAAAAGCAGCTTTATGAGCGTTCGATCCGGACGACATGCTTTGCCAGACAATCGCTACTTCTTCGTGGAGATCAAGGATTTGCTTCTGCCTCAGGCAAATCTGGCAGTCGAGGCCACATCACCGGAAAAGCACATTGAAGTGCGCATAAAGACCGACGCCTACGCATACTTCGTTAAGGTGGAGGTACTCATACAGGGCGCACGATTTTCTGACTACTACTTCGATTTGCTTCCGCAACAGGACCGTGTTATCCAGGTCTGGAACGTCGTCGGCAACGAACTCACCCTCAACGATGTCACTGTCTCCTGCATGCGGGCAGCGCGGATTATAAACTGATAATGTCCAGTACTGAACGGCGTATTGAATTGCCCAATTTTATTCGGCGTGCAGTACTTGAAACAGCGGGTTAGATTAGATGTACGTGGTTTCGTTAACCCGCACCCTTCGATGCGGTCTACCGGCCTACTGAAGATACGAACCAGTGTTTAGCGTTTTGGTGACCAATACATGATCTAGAACGGTAATGAGCCGTAACGCGTAGCGCTACAATCCATTACGCAATGCGTCATAGATTTGCCAGATGGGGTCGATTATGGTATCTGTAAACTGGCACTAAAACGCCAAGGAACATCGCCCAACATCCCATTTGTCAATTTCGCACGCATACAACAGGCATGGTCAAGGGAGACAGCCACATGCAACGAACGATACGCCGAGCAGCAGTGATAGGAGCAGGAACGATGGGGGCAGCGATAGCCGCTCATCTGGCAAATGCCGGGATACCGACCTATCTCCTTGACATCGCACCAAATTCACTGACTGCTAAGGAGGAAGCAACGAGACTGTCGCTGGATCACCCGCAGGTACGTAACCGCATCGTGCAACAAGGCTTTGCCAGCATGCGAAAAGCCAAACCTGCAGCCCTGTTTTCGGCCGACGTGGCGAATTTTATCACCCTGGGTAACACAGAGGATGACTTTGATTGGATTGGGAACGCAGATTGGATCATCGAAGCCGTGATAGAACGTTTGCATATCAAACAGGCCCTGATGGAACGCATCGAGGCTGTGCGCAAACCGGGCAGTATCATCAGCACCAACACGTCAGGTCTGCCCATCCATGCCATTGCAGAGAAACGAAGCATCGATTTCCAATCGCATTTTCTGGGCACTCATTTCTTCAAGCCTCCACGGTACATGAAATTGTTGGAGGTGATCCCCACGCCTCATACTGATCCCGAGATAACGAAATTCATCGAGACCTTTGCCGAGGAAGTGTTGGGCAAAGGTGTAGTCATTGCCAACGATACTCCCAATTTCATTGGCAACAGGCTGGCCTTTATCGGCTCCTCGCAGACAATGCAATACGCAATCAAGCATGGTTATACCATTCCTGAAGTCGATATGTTGACCGGCCCCCTAATCGGGCGACCCAAGACAGGCATCTTCCGGCTGGCCGATTTAGTCGGTATCGATGTGCTTGCCTATATCTCTAACAATCTCTATGATCTGTTACCAGACGATCCTGAGCGAGAGGTGCTCAAGGCAGCGGAACTGACGGATGTGCTAAATGGAATGGTGGAACGCAATTGGCTGGGAAACAAAACCAAGGTCGGTTTTTCGAAACAGGTAAGGGGGGCTGATGGTCAGAAGGAGTACCTGCAACTCGATTTCAATACCTTCGAGCATGAAGCAATGCAAAAACCTCGCTATGACAGCGTCGGAGCGCATCGCACCAAGCCTCTGCCCGAACGTTTGAGGTGCATGCTTGCCGAGGATGACAGAGCTGCTGAACTAGTTTGGTTTGCGCTCTCTCACACACTCAATTATGCTGCTACCATCATGCCCGAGGTCACTACTGACCCAGCCGCCATCGACAATGTCATGAAGTGGGGGTTCATGTGGGAGGCAGGCCCCTTTGAGATCTGGGATATGTTGGGAGTCGAAGATATCGGCAGACGAATGGAAGATGAGGGGATGGTTGTGCCAAACTGGGTCAAGGAGATGGTTGAAAGGGGGGCAACCAGCTTTTATCGGACCGAAGAGGGGAGAAGGCAGCGCTGGCTGATCGAACAAGGTTATGTCAATATCCAGTCTGACCCCAAGATAGTCCTCCTTTCCAACTGGAAAAAGGATGAACGTCGCCTCATCACATCCAATATCAGCGCCTCCCTGGTGGATATCGGAGATGATGTTGCCCTTCTGGAATTCCATGCCACCACCCCAAATGGCCGGGTGATGAACATGCTAGATCTGGACATTCTCTCAATTGTCGAGGAGGCTGCCGAACGAGTAGAAGGGGATTTTGCCGGTCTTGTGGTCGGCAATCAGGGCGAACACTTCTCAGTCGGTGCTAACATCTTCCTCATTGCCGTGAATGCCCAACAAGGGAACTGGGAAGCACTGGACAACATATCGCAGAAGCTTCAGAATATGCGAAAGCTATTCACAGGGCTCAGTAGACCGATTGTTGCCGCCCCCTTTTACATGACCTTGGGCGGCGGTACTGAGATTGCGATGGCTTGTGATCGCGTCGTAGCCGCCGCTGAGACCTACATGGGTCTGCCCGAAGTTGGCGTGGGCATCCTACCGGCGGGTGGTGGTACCAAGGAACTGGTTCGCCGTGTCGTATCTCCGGCTGCAAAAATCGAACATCCCGGCATCGATAGCTATATCCAGAACATATCATTGACCATCGCCATGGCCAAGATCTCCACCAGCGCTTTCGAAGCCAGAGATCTTGGATTCATGACACCATGTGATCGCGTTGTCATGAACAAAGACCATTTGCTGGCCGAAGCAAAGGCCGAAGTGCTGGCAATGGCATCGAGCGCTTACCGTCCCACCTACGCTGCTAAGAACTGCTATGCGGCCGGGCGAGACTCTTTGGCGACGCTCAAGGTCTATATCGATCTGCAATTGCAGGCAGGCTATATCTCTGAGCATGATGCCAAAGTCGCCAACAAAGTCGCCTACGTGGTCTGCGGCGGCGAGTTGAGCCAACCGCAATGGGTCGACGAGCAATACTTCCTTGATCTCGAACGGGAAGCGTTACTCTCGCTGGCCGGTGAACCCCTTACCCAGGCTCGTCTTTGGCACACGCTTCAAACGGGCAAACCGCTGAGGAACTAACCGATAGATATCGTCTGATTAGATTTTCGGACGTGGTTCAGAATCAGCATCCCACATCTAATGGTCGCAAGAATCGCATTCTCTGCTCGTCCGCAACTATTTGTCAGGAGAACTCCATGCCCCATGAAGCCGTAATCGTATCAGCCGCTCGCACTGCCGTCGGCAAAGCGCCGCGTGGCACATTGCGCAACACCCGGCCCGAAGAGCTAGGCGCGATCGTCATCCAGGAGACCATCAAGCGTGCCGCTGAGCTCGATCCCATGCTTATCGAGGATGTGATCATCGGCTGCGCATTTCCTGAAGGCAAACAGGGTATGCAACTTGGACGTATGGCTGTGCTTGCCGCCGGCTTACCCGTGAGCGTGCCAGGCCAGACCGTCAACCGCTTCTGTTCCTCTGGCCTACAGACGGTGGCGATGGCAGCAGAACGGATTATGGCGGGATTTGGGGACGTGATACTGGCCGGGGGTGTCGAGAGTATGAGTTCGGTACCCATGGGCGGGCTCGTGTTCTCAGCCGACCCCAAGCTGGCAGCGGAGAATCCGGGCGTTTACATGGGTATGGGCTTGACAGCAGAGAACGTGGCGGAACACTATGATGTCAATCGGGACGATCAGGATGCATTTGCTCTACAATCGCACCAGCGGGCGGCAGCGGCAATCCTGGGCGGCAAGTTTACTGATGAGATCGTGCCAGTACCTGTCGTCGAAACGCTTGTGGGGGACTCAGGCACAGCCGAGAGCCGAGAGATAGTCTTCGATCAGGATGAAGGTGTTCGGCATGACACAAACCTCGAGGCACTCGCCCGGCTCCGCCCGGTTTTCAAAGCAGGAGGCACTGTGACAGCCGGTAACAGCAGCCAGGTCAGCGATGGGGCTGCCGCCGTCATGGTCATGTCCCGCAAAGCTGCGGAGGAAAACGGCCTCAAACCCCTGGCCAGATTCGTGTCCTTCGCAGTGGCAGGCGTCCCCCCTGAGGTAATGGGTATCGGTCCGGTAGCGGCCGTGCCTAAAGCACTCAAACTGGCGGGACTGACGTTGCAAGATATCGATCTTATCGAACTCAACGAGGCGTTTGCCGCCCAAGGTTTGGCTGTGATGCGAGCGCTGGAGTTTGATCCTGACATTACCAATGTCAACGGTGGTGCTATTGCCTTGGGCCATCCCCTGGGTGCCACCGGCGCAAAACTAATCGTACAATTGCTCAATGAAATGAAGCGCCGCAATAGCCGATATGGCATGGTCACCATGTGTATCGGTGGTGGCATGGGCGCAGCCGGCATATTCGAAAACCTGCAATGAGTCCACTGAATAAAGCCTATTTACCGCCAAGTGAGAACATAAAGTTCTAGTAATTGTTCCCAGACAGCGCTGGGAAAATGAGGCGCCGCTGGGGCAGGTAGCAAGTAGCAGGTCGCAGGTGCGAGCTCGGTTGCAGACAAGGTTGAACTTGCCACTTGCAACGTGCCACTTGCCACACACATCGACAAAAAATCGTCGATCTTTTTGCCAAAGTGCCTAGACCATTGTTCAGGGGAGTCTATTATTTCTTCCAAAATAACCCGGGAGGGCATTATATTCCGGCAATATCTGGCACTTCATGCTTCTGGGCTCGCTTACCCACGGTAATGGCAATCGAAAATGGCGAAGGTATTTGCGAACCCATCGCCTATCGCCAATCCATCGCTTTTATGTTGGCCGACATGGCCATCGAGATCGACGCCGCCCGCCTTCTCATCTGGGAGGCTGACTGGAAGCTCGATGAAGAGAAAGAGGCCACGCACGACGCCTATCTGGCAGCACAATATGCCGCAGACATGGCGCTAAAAATAACTGACGGCGCTGTCCAGATACTGGGTGGACACGGCTATATTCGCGAACGGCCTGTTGAACTCTGGCTACGCAATGCTCGCGGTATCGCCTCCCTGCTGAGCGCAATTATCGTCTGAAGTGGCACCACTGCACAAACTTTCGGCCGTGCAGCGAGACCTGATGCAAATGGAGATGGATCTCAAAGCCGCCTGGTTGCTGACAATACGTTCTGCCGCCTTGCTCGACGCCGGAAAGCCAAACGGTTTGGAAGCGTCCATGGGCAAAGTAAAGGCAGGCAAAGCGGTGAACGATATCACTCAAAAATGTGTCGAGCTTCTTGGACCCCTGGGCTATCGCCATGAGTTTCTTGTAGAAAAATGGATACGAGATGCTAAGATCAATGACATATTCGAAGGCACAGGCCAGATCAATACACTTATCGTTGCCCGCCGGATTTTGGGATATACAAGGAAAGAACTACAGTAACCACACGACGTACCACCCCTGCAATGCTGATGGCCATGTGTGCGATGACAATATCGCCGCACGATGGACCACCACGAACCCCACCTAGGAGCACAGCCCCACCATGTCTGACACCGATTCAAAAATCCGCAAAATGATGGCCGAAATGCCAAATGCTTTTAATCCTGCAAAGGCTACGGGCGTTGATGCCCTTATCCAGTACAATCTCACCAGCGGCGGCGGCAGTGGCAGCGTATGGAACTCCCACATAGCCAATGGTGAAATCACCATCGAAGAGGGCGAAGCTGACAGTCCTACCATGACTATCACCATGGATGCCGATGATTATGTCGAGATGATGTCCGGACGCCTCGACGCCATGCAAGCCTTTATGTCAGGAAAGATCAAGGTCACCGGCGATATCATGCTGGCCAGCCGCTTGATGAGCTTTTTTAGCTAAAATCAAATGTAGCTGCTAAGCCGTCATCAAGCATTACCGACTATGAGCATTCAAGGCGCCCTGACGGTAGGTAGACAAGTAAATAAGTAGATAAGTAAACAAGACATTCGCCCCTCCAGATGCCGAACTCCCTCATCTACTTGTTCCTTGTCTACTCTGCAGGTCTTCGTTTGCAAAGATTCCTGGCCGGTAAGTGAACCTTGGTAGTTATTAATCGAATAATCGTCGCATTGCAGCAGAAGCCGACCAATACTTCAGGCCGACTTCTGCTTTGGTGGGGCATGTCAGGGGCAAGGCTCGCCGAATTGGAGAACGATGGCGAAGATATCGGACATCATCTCGATGATACCAGCGGGAATGAGATCGTATAGGTGGGATCAAATAACGTGCCGACGAATATCGAGTTTAAGATGACGGCACTGAATCACGCCCTTACCTATTTTCTTCGTCTTAACCATGAAGTGGTTTTGAACAATCCTTTTGCACTTCCGGCTAGCGGTGACGTGTAGTAAAATTCCTGGTGCCCATGAATGCCCAACACACCCTTCCCCAACCATTCGTCTCGGTGATCACCGGTAGCACAGCCGGAATCGGGCGCGCCACGGCCCTGGCGTTGGCAACTGCAGGTAGTGATATCATCCTCAATAGTCGTCATTCCGGCCCGAAAGCTGACATCGCCCTTGCCGTTGTTGAGGCTCAAGGGGCGAACGCTATCTATCTCCCGGCCGATGTTTCAGATGCGAGCGCTCTGCCCGATTTCGTAGAACAAGCCTGGGCATGGCAAGATCGGGTGGACCTCTGGGTCAATAATGCAGGCGCTGATATCCTTAGTGGGGTCCACTGGAACCTTCCCTTTGAAAGCAAGTTAGAACGATTGCTACAGACCGATTTGCGCGGCACCGTATACTGCGGCCAGCAGATCAATGATCGAATGCAAACGCAGGGAAATGGTCATATCATCAACATCGGATGGGACCAGGCTGAAGTCGGGAGTGTCAGCAGCCAGTCTGGGCAACTTTTCAGCTTGGTCAAGGGTGGGATCATGGCGTATACTCGCGCCTTAGCACAAGCAGCCGCCCCCAATGTTCGTGTTAATTGCGTCGCTCCGGGCTGGATCGAGACCCTTTGGGGTGAAACCGTCAGCAGTGCATTTTATGAAAACAGTCGCCAACAGATCCCACTGCGACGCTGGGGGACACCTCAAGACATAGCCCACACCATTGTCTGGCTTGCTTCTCCAGCAGCCAGCTACCTTACAGGCCAAACAATCCGTGTCAATGGTGGCGCCG
>PIVW01000844.1 GCA_003353825.1 Chloroflexota bacterium | reverse complement strand
GTAGCGTCTGTCTTGATTGTAGTGTACGCGGTCTCTCAATGCCCGCCCTGCCAGAGTTTTGATGCCGCGTTAGACGATATGATTCGCACGGAACTTGTAGCGCCTGGCATTGCAAGGCTCCAGTTTATGAATCGCTTTGTCATCAATTCCGACTCAATCACTGCTGCATCTGCCGCCGAATGCGCTGCTGATCAGGATCGCTTTTGGGAGTATCACGACGTTCTATTTACCTTTGCCGAAAACAACCCCGATGAGATACGATCATCGATTCTGAAGAGGTTGGCGTTGGAAATTGGGCTTGACGAAACGGTGTTCAATAGTTGCCTGGATTCGCAAAAACATTATGAGTCCTTGTTACGTGAAGACAATGAAGCACGCAATGAGGGCATCAACTCAACGCCTTCCGTGTTTATCAACGGTGAACCCTATTTGGGATCATTTGATGTTGATGAATTTCGGACAATCGTGGAGTCATACGCCAGATAAGAAAGCGCTGGCGCATCTGTAGTTGCATTCGAGATAGTAAGCTATTAGGACCAGCGGGGGCATTATCTTGCCTGTTAGGAGTTTTGCACACCCGAGTACTGCTAAATATGATCTATATCATTGCATCTCAAATGTACGTCGACTATCCTTGATGCCATAAGTTGGGAACAATTCGACGAAAGTGTGTATTGGTCAGATACACTTTACTCAAATGGCCCACCTCTTTTTCGGGGCCGACATCCCCGGATGACGGGGTTTCACCTGCGAAAATGTCTGATACTGGGGAAGTTCGTTCCTCAGTCGAAGTGCAACATGTGCTTGCCTAATACAAATTCGACGAAAGTGTTTGGTATACGGTGGTACTACTCTCGCTACATCTTATGCCTACGTTTTGTGGGAGTTGCTGCCAGAATAATCTTCGTGTCCTTTGATCCCACAATGATCATTTGACCATTAGAACACGACCTCTATGATGTAGAACTAATCGCATCCAAAAAACCGAACAGCCGGCTCATTCATCCTCACGAGGAAGAACATGACATTTAAAGGGATGGTTCCCTAGCATGTGATATACGAGAGATATTTGTGGATTGAACTTTGCCAAAGGGCCACTCCTAATAGAAACTGGAAGATTCTCAATCACCAACATCAAGAGGAGATAGCCCTTTATGGCAAATAGGATACGTCCGATAGCTGAAAAAGTCCAGCCGGTACAGATGGCTTTCGGACAAATCAACGTGGAAGCGGCAGCGCGTCAAGCGGGTGTTCCAGCCAGCACACTGCGCTATGACTTGAACAAAGTGAAACAGGCTCTGCCGGAGATACTGGTCAACCAAAAGCCTGGGCCAACAGCACAGGCAAGGCGATCAGAACCAGGAGAAGAAGCACCTTCCTCCACTCCAATCCTGGCGGCGGGTTGCCCGAAGTGTGACGGCAAAGTGACCAAGAATGGAACGTATTTAGTGCTCAACTGGCTGTTGATGTTGACAGTTGGCTGGTTGGGTAAGCAATGGATTGGCATTCAACGTCACCGTTGTCGGGAATGCGGACATGAGGTGATCACACCGGAACGAGAACGTCAAATCGAAGGGCGTCGAGCTTGGTGGCGTCAGGTTAACCGTTTGATAGGTTTGAGTCGTTTCAAACTAGGTTTGTCGGTACGTAAAACAGAGCTCTTGGTGAAATTCGTCTATGGGCGTTCTGTCTCTATCGGACACATTCATCGTCTGACACAAGGGATTGGGGTGCGGGCGGAGGCAGCATTGGCGTGTTTTGGGTATCTCCCATATTAGCGCGTAGATATACGGTAGGGAACTCGCTGTTACCTCAAATACCAGTAGTTGCTTGACCCTTATCATGGCTTGCATCATCTACTGGCAGGCGAAAGAGATG
>PIVW01000843.1 GCA_003353825.1 Chloroflexota bacterium | reverse complement strand
GATTCCGGCACAGTTACTAACGAACGGCAATTGATGTCGCCCTACTGCATATGGGCGTCAATAACTGGTACCTACAATATATAGTACCTGATGGTCTAGAGAAATGTGCCATTGTCAAACTATATACTTGTTGGCAAATGGGAACAACGCAACACGCAACACGCAACACGCAACACGTATCACACAGTCTTGCCGTACGAACCGCGCCGCCCATAGGTATGTGCCGCTCGGGTCATGGCCACGAAATTCTCCGGTGGGATGCCTTCCATAATGCTGGTGGAGGAACCGAGAGCGTAACCTCCACCTGGGCCCAGTTCTTCGCAATAGACCCGCACCCTTTCCTCGATCTCCTCAATCGGACCATAGGCCAGCAAGACAGTGGGGATGTTGCCCAGGAAGGCAAAACGATGCCCCCACTTCTTCTTGACCTCGAACAGATCGTTAGATTCCGGCTCGATGGGATGGCAGATGTCAAAGCCGATGTCGTCGAGGATGGGGAAGATCATGTCCATCTTGCCATCGGTGTGGTAGGCGACCAGCTTGCCCGCAGCCTTAGCCGGAGCGATCAGGCGTTTCATGCGATGGGGAAAGATGGCTTTGAACATGGTGGGGTTGATCATCAGCCCCTGGTTCTGACCGATATCGTCGTTGACCAAGATGAAAGCCAGGTCGTCGGCAAAGCGGTCGCAAACGGCCTGCATGACTTTTTCCTGGTGATCCAAAAGGATGTCCATCAATTTCTCAAGGAAAGGCCGGTTGTCATAAAACATCAAGAATGAGTCGTTCACCCCCACGGCCAGCATGGCGCTATCGAAGAAGGAGGTGAAGTTGGCAAACACACCTACGCCCGAGCCATCAGCAGCTTTGAGATAGCGTTCGAGATAGGCAAGCTGGTCGTCGATGGAGTCAGGGGGGTCGAGATTTACCAGGTCGGCTTCGCTCTTGATGTCTCCGTCCACATAGTGTTCGGTGCCATCTCGGGCAGTGTGGAAGATGTTATTGGGGCGCCAGTTGAAATTACACACAACCGCATCCATACCCAGCCGCTCGGCGAACTCAACGTGGTCTTCGGGCGATATGGATTGCCCGCCCACGCTCGCATCTTCGATGTCGTAGTCCAGGGTCTTGCCCAAGACGTACTCGTACACCGGCTTGCTTGTGACCCAGAATTCCAGGTGGGGGATCCGATCCGGCTCTTCACGCCGAAACGCCTTTAATAATCGGTCAACGTCTGACTTCTCGTAATCGCTGTTTGCATTCATAATTAGGCTCATCGAGCACCATCGCACAACGAGGATGCCCCAACAGGCATGGCGTCAGGCTTGCTGACCAAGGCTGCGTTGGCATCGTACCGATTGGTAATCGAATTGTAGGAACGATGGGTAAGGGGGGACTGGAGATTAGATGACTAGAGATTGGCTCTGTGCTTTAGAGCCGAATTTCCAATCTCTAATCTCCAGTTTTCTCATCAAAAGCGTCGTTGATATGGTCGTCGTTATTGCTACTTCAGGCAGCCAGCAATTCTTTGGCCTTCCGAGCAGCGCTACCAGCATCAGGGGCAAAGCCATCTGCTCCCACCTTGTCCGCAAAGTCCTGGGTAATGGGGGCGCCGCCGACCATGACCTTGACCTGGCCACGCACGCCCGCCTCTTCCAGCGCTTCGATGGTGGCGATGATCGACTTGGTGGTGGTGGTGAGCAGGGCGGACATAGCGATGATGTCGGGGCTATCGTTGCTGACCGAGTCCACGAAGGCGGTTGGTGACACATCGGTGCCCAGATCGACGATCTTGAAGCCGGCGCCTTCCATCATCATGGCTACCAGGTTTTTGCCAATGTCGTGTAGATCCCCGGCCACGGTTCCGACCACGACTGTACC
>PIVW01000283.1 GCA_003353825.1 Chloroflexota bacterium | reverse complement strand
GCGCCAAAAGGACTTACAAGCACTGCTGCCGCAATGGCAGGTACAACCCTCAGACCCTGAAAACCCTTTGAAGCCGGGAGATCGCCCAGACTTTATCTGGCACCTCGCCCGTCAGTTGGACTTTCTGAAAATAAGTGGCCGTCGTCAGCAGTTGGCGGGAGATGCCATCCGTGAGTGGTTGGCCAAAAGCAGAACGCAGCAGGCACAGGCCTTGTTTTTAGTGTGGAAGAACAGCAATACTTGGAACGATCTCTGCCTGACGCCCCATCTGCACTGCGACAAAGGCAACTGGCGAAATGATTCCGTCTCTGCCCGCCAGACGTTGCTCGATATACTCGCGCAGTTTGAACCAGACATCTGGTATCGGTTAGAGGACCTGGTCAAAGCGATCTACGAACAGTGTCCTGATTTCCAGCGACCTGACGGCAAGTATGATGCCTGGTACATCCGTGATGATGATGGCGATTACCTGAAAAGTTTCTCATGCTGGCTGGAAGTGGAAGCGCGGCTGATTCGATTCATTTGGCGGGGACCGCTGTACTGGTTGGGGGCCGTCAAGCTGGATGAGGATCAAGCACTTTGGTGCCTTTCCCAGAGGGGGGCGCTCTATCTCAACCAGGATCTTTTGCCCGAACAATCTCCTCCTCCGCCACTTGTCATCACAGCCGATTTCCGGGTACACCTTCCTATTGGAACACAAGTCTACGATCGATTTCGCGTCGCACGGTTCTGTAGCTGGGAAGCAAGCTGGCCCGGCTACCGTTATCAGATCAGGCAACGGGGTTTGCGTCGGGCCGCGGCTTCAGGCCTTGACACCGAGCGTATTCTCGATTTTTTAACCGAAACCAGCGAGAACAAAGTGCCTGCCAATGTCCGCAAAGCCCTGATCAATTTCACCCTTTAAAAGTTTATGCCAAGAGATCGCTGTCATCTCTTGTGGTTGAGCAACCAGGGTGACTCACACAAACATCACGTGACACGCAACATGTGTTTTTCTAGAATCACACGAAAACCTATTGAACTTCTTTATTCACTATAATGCTGAAAACTCTGGATAAGTCTAAAACGGCTATTCAGCTCCCCCGTATACAGGGGTTTTGCTCATTCACACCTGTGTAAACGGGGGCAAAAAAATGACTCACGAAAGTTTTCCAGAGTTTTCAGAATGACAGTGGTTCCAACCCAAACGGGGTTGCCAGTCCAAAACCGCGTAACACCTATGCGCTTTTGACATTGATGCTGTTTACGCCCATCATTATTGCACTCCTGTAAACAAACTATGGCACCATTACTCCTAATTTTTGCACTCATTGCTGTACTGGTCGTGCTGGCCAATCTGGGACAACGTCAGCAATGGGCGCGCTGGCTTACTTACACGATCATCGCCATTTCCTCTGTGCTCGTATTGCTGGCGGGCGTGCTGGTGCTTGTTTTGGATATCTCCCTGCCGACCGACATACTTGGTCCGGTCTTCACCGCCAATCCAACAGGTACCGGCGTGTGGTTAACCCTCTCGGGTGGTATCTGCGTGGTATCAGTTATCCTTGCCATCATCGCCTTTACCAGAGGGAAAGATCCTCACCTGGGTCGTTTCTACTGGAGTCGCCCTGTTCACATCACAGCCCTTGTACTCATCGTACTCTACGCCGGCGTCAATCTTGCTTTTGCATCGGCCTTCACTGATCCATCAATCTTGGCAGAATTAGGTGTTGGCGTCGAAATTGGCGATGTCTTGGCACAATATGTGAGTTTCGTGGCCTTGGCGCTCTTGGGCGTGGGGTTGGGGATTCGCCGCAACTGGAGAGAGAGCCAGACCCGGTTAAAGGTTAATCGCTTGGGGTTTAGCGAGATCGCTGTTGGTTGGTCATTAACGTTGTTGATGATCTTCATGAGCGCAACGCTAGGCGTAATCATCACCCTACTCTCTCCCGATAGCACTGCCTATGCCACAGCCGTCAATGAAATCCTTATCGATGCCTTTAGCAGTCCCGGCGGTGCAGTGCTCCTAGGCTTGTTGAGCGGGATCGGTGAAGAAGTGCTCTACCGAGGCGCCTTGCAACCTGTATTTGGCCTTTGGATCACAAGCCTCATCTTTGCACTCCACCACATTCAATATCTCAACCTCACGCTCATCATCGTCTTTGCCTTGGGCCTGACCTTGGGGTGGATTCGAAATCGTTGGGGGACCAGCACAGCTGCTCTGGTGCACGCCTCGTACAATGCCGCGCTCATTCTTCTCTCGCTAATTGCTTTGGAAGCGGTTGGCGCCTGAATTTCAGGAGGATGCATTTTGTTAGTGAGCATGCAACACAAATATCGCGGTTTTGATTCACCTACTTCCGTGTGCGCTGACGGACGGCCTCAAACAAGATAATCCCCGCTGCCATGGCCGCGTTGAGTGACTCTACTTCATTGGCCATGGGGATAGAAATATTCTGCATATCCTGCCAGCCGCTCGTTTCCCGCCTCGATTCGGTTTCCCCTCCGATCACCAAAACAGCCGGGAGGGTCCAGTCTATCTCTGTATAGGGCTTGGCGCCCCGTGCATCTGCCTGATATCGCCGAGCATTCCCAACCCATGCCTCGACCTGCTGCAACCTCTGTGCGGCACGGATTGCCAGGCGATAGTGCGCACCCATGCCCGCCCGTAACACCTTTGGCGTCCAAGGATCTGTTACGCCTGGTAATGTAATCACTTGATCTACAGCGGCTGCAGAGGCCGAGCGCAACAGGGCGCCCAGGTTTCCGGGGTCGCGTAAACCATCCAGGACAACTGACAGACCATTCGAACCAGGTTTAGTATCGGGAAGCGGAGATACAGCTATGACCCCCTGAGGTGTTACCGTTTCACTTAAAAGGGCCAGCAATGCCGGTTCCAGGCTGAAGATATGAACCCCCGCCAATCGTGCTTGCCCAAGCAACGGTGTCATTTCATTAGCTTTTGCGGGATCAACAAAAAGCAGCGCCGGTGGGAAACCGGCGCTGATACTATCATCTATAAGCCGTACACCCTCAAGTAGAACCTGATGGTGTTGCAGGCGTCCTCGTTTGCGCTGTAGCGTCCGAGCGTGCTTGTAACGAGGATTGCTGCTGCTGGAAATATGTACGGCGTCCATTCCCTAATTCAGGGAAGATTTCGCCACGTCCACCACAGCTTCAAAAGCTTTAGGTTCGTGCACAGCCAGATCGGCCAGGATCTTGCGGTCCAGGTGTACGTCGGCCTGTTTTAGTCCATACATAAAACGGCTATAGCTCAGGTCGTGCAGGCGGCTGGCCGCATTGATTCGAGTAATCCACAACCGGCGGAAATCACGTTTGCGGCGGCGGCGGTCGCGATAGGAATAAAGCAGCGCATGGATCATCGATTCGTTAGCAGTTTTGAACAAACGATGGCGGGCACCAAAATGCCCCTTGGTCAGCTTCAGGACTTTCTTATGTCTGGCATGTCCTGTTACGCCTCGTTTTACACGTGTCATATCAACCTCAATCTAGGGATTTCACGGCCCGCCAGGTTGTCACAACCCCGAGCCCAGGTGTTTATTTTCGTTTCAGGTAAGGGGCGAGGCGCTGGACCTGCCTCCTGTGGCTATTGCTAGTATCTGTAATCAGCTTGTCGAATTGGCGCTTGGTACGCTTAGGAGTACGGCGTTTGAGATGGCCTTTCCCGCCCTTGGTGCGGCGCAATTTGCCATTGGCAGAATACTTGAAGCGTTTCGCTGCGCCTTTATAGGTCTTGATTTTCGGCATCGATCATTCTCCTGACAAGAAAAAAGGGCCCATCAACTAAGCAGCACCCTTTTTTGGTGTTGTGCTGTGTTGGAACATATCAAACGAAAGTACGAGTGGTGTATTCTCACCTCACGTGGCCTTCGTGAACTAGGTCATTAGCTACTCTTCGAGCCCGAAGCAGGCGCCAGTATCATCAGTAGACTGCGACCTTCCATGTTCGGTCTCGTTTCAACTTCGCCGACATCCGAGAGACGCTTGGCAAATTCTGACAGTTGTTCTCGAGCGACTTCTGGGTGGTAAATTTCTCGACCACGAAAGCGTACACGCACTTTTACTTTGGCGCCACTCAAAAGGAATTTTCTTGCCGCACGCAGTCGAACTTCGGTATCATGTTCGCCAGTTTTGGGTCGTAATCGCACTTCTTTTACTTCGATAGTCTTCTGTGCTCTACGGGCTTGTTTCTCGCGTTTGGCCTGCTCGTATTGGTATTTACCATAATCCAACAAACGGCAGACGGGTGGTTTGGCATTCGGTGCGACCTCGACCAGGTCCAAGTCTTTCTCTTGCGCCAAACGTAGGGCTTCTGCGGGCGTCATAATACCAAGCTGCTCACCATCATCTGAAATCACACGTAATTGCGCTGCTCGGATTCTTTCATTGACGCGGACTCTTGGCGCTCGCCTGGTATGGGTTCTGGGGTTACTTCTTCTCTTGGCTATGGCAGTGTCTCACTATAATGGATGCGGTGGTTAAAAAATGGCCCGTTTATTGAAACGATTCGAAGGCAGTTACCATCGATTCGCGAAAGAACTGGCGACTGTCAAGAATACCATGATAATTGGCTATACGTCAAGTTAGGTGCGTATTTGAGATAAGTTAATAGGGTCTAGATCAGAACCATTCGCTGGCTTGGTCTAAATGACCTCGCGCTCCGCAATAGCTTGATTAGCAGTCTCTACGAAGGCATCGGTTGACATCGTGCCCAGGCGCTTACCATTGCGTAACCGCACATTGACAACGCTCTCTTCCAATTCTCGGCCGCCAAGCACCAACATGTAAGGGATTTTTTCCAGTTGTGCGTTGCGGATTTTGGCATTCATGCGTCCATCGCTGTTATCGACTTCTACCCGTAAGCCCGCCTCTTTAAGCTTGCCGGCGATTTCATAGGCGTAGTCTATCTGTTCATCTGTGATGGGAATGACCATGGCCTGGACAGGAGAGAGCCAAACCGGAAAAATACCGCCATAGTGCTCGATTAACAAGCCGAAGAAACGTTCGACACTTCCCATCAAGGCCCGATGGATCATGTATGGGCGATGCTGCGAACCATCGGCACCGATATAGCTGAGGTCAAAGCGTTCGGGCAGGTTGAAGTCAAATTGGATGGTACTTAGTTGCCAGGGCCGATCCAGGGCATCGGTCACATAGATATCGATTTTGGGTCCGTAGAAGGCGCCATCACCTTCGTTGATCGAGTAAGGATGGCCGCTGCGTTTGAGCGCTTCCAGCAGGGCTTGTTCAGAGGCAGCCCACATCGCCTCTTCGCCCACTCGCTTTTCGGGCCGTGTGCTCAAAAACAGCTCGAATTTCTCGAAACCGAAATCGCCTAGCAGCCCAAGGCTGAAATCAAGCACCTTGTCGATCTCATCGGGCATCTGCTCGGGCGCGCAGAAGAGATGGGCGTCGTCCTGCGTGAACCCGCGCACCCGCGTCATCCCGTGCAACGTCCCCGAACGTTCGAACCGGTACACCGTACCCCACTCAGCATAGCGGATGGGCAGGTCTCGGTAGGAGCGGATATGGCTTTTGTAGATTTGCACATGGAAAGGGCAGTTCATGGGCTTGAGATAATATTCCTGCCCTTCGATCTCGATGGGAGCGTACATACCCTCTTTATAGAAATCCAGGTGGCCACTGGTTTCCCAAAGCACTGAACGCCCGATATGCGGCGTATAGACCATATCGTAGCCACCTTCGAGGTGCATTTTCTTGGCATGTTCTTCGGCCAAATGTCGCATTAAAGCCCCTTTGGGATGCCAGAGGATCAGCCCGCCGCCGACCATCTCATGATTAGTACTGAACAGATCGAGTTCCTTACCCAAACGGCGATGATCGCGCTTGCGTGCTTCTTCCAAGTGGTCGAGATATGCTCGCAACTCCTTTTTATTCTTCCAGGCCGTGCCATAGATGCGCTGTAGCATGGGTCGATTCTCATCGCCCCGCCAGTAAGCGCCGGCCACGCTCAATAGTTTGAACCCGTCCGGGGGTATTTTCCCGGTATGTTCCACGTGGGGGCCACGGCACAGGTCTTCAAACGTATCTTGGGTATAGGTCGATATCTCTACAGCACCCTCGATTTTATCACCATATTCATCGACGCCACCCTCGGCCAATCCTTGGATCAATTCGACTTTGTACGGTTGGTCGGAGAACAGGTCCAGGGCCTCTTCAGCGCTGACCACTCGTTTGTCAAAGGGATAGCGCCCACCTACGATTTGGCGCATGCGTTTTTCGATGGCTTCGATATCTTCAGGAGAGAAGGTTCGCAACGAGCCATCATCTTCTCGACCAAGATCAAAGTCGTAGTAAAAGCCATCTTTGATGGGGGGGCCGATCGCGACCTTGGCATCGGGAAAGCGCTCGATCACAGCCTGGGCCATGACATGCGCTGTCGAATGCCTGATCTTGTAATAAACATCGTATTGTTGGCCATTTGAGCCGTTGCTTTGACTGGAAGACATGTGAACTACCTCCAAAATGTATATCCGGCAGATATGAAACGTGATATATTGACTTGTTTGTAGGACAGATACCAGTAGAATAGTAGACCGGGATAGATGCGCTGAGCATACGAGAATGACTATCTACCCGGTTTTCCAGTATTTTGGTTTCTTGGTTTACAGCGTAAAGACATAGAAAAACCCTGCTATCCATTGGGACGCAGGGTTGCACGCGGTTCCACCCAATTTGATGGTGAGATACCTCGGTATTCACCATCCTCTTCAGGGGGTTGGTAACGGAGCCATCCGGAAAAGGTTAATGGGTGTCGGCAGCAGATGCGCCGCTGACCGTTCCCCTTTTCGCTCACGGGTGGTTTTCACAGGCGCCATACGGTGGAAGCTTACAGCCGGTGACTTCCATTCTCTGGCGCATGCACGCCTGTTACTCGTCCCGATCAATGCTTTTAATATGTAGGTGACAGCCACTATGATGGTGGCTGTCACCGTATCTGGTGGGCGATACAAGACTTGAACTTGTGACCTCCACGATGTCAACGTGGCGCTCTAGCCAACTGAGCTAATCGCCCGAGATATGGGTGCATTATACTCAAACGGCCGTTTCCGTGCAAACTGGTTGTGGAGATTTGGAATTTGGCTGCGGTGCAGATTTGGGGTAAGGGATGACAAGGATCGTAATATCTGGCGTTGTAGTAGTACAAACCAACATCTCACCAAAGCGCTGGCCAGTGTAACGCATCGCTGTCTGCAAGTCGATTTCGCGACCGCCACCCTTGTCTTTGCGATAAGTATACCTGCTTTCACCATAGGGATAATACCGCTCTTCCCACAGTTTTTCGCCGACGCCGTTGATGATCACACTGGTCGAGACCAGGCTTGTCCTGAGCGAAGCCGAAGGATGATCGTTGAACACAAAGCGGGTGCCGTAGTCCTTTTCGTAGTCGCTGCTGCGGTTGAAGGCTACCAACTCGGAGCCGGCGTAGTAGTATTTGGTGTAGCCGACCACGGTGGTTTCTTCGTTGACAACGGCGGCCAGGCTGAGTTCGACTTTGCCGCCCTTAGCCTATATTTCGCACCTTTGAAATCAGAAACTTACAGCTGTCATTTGGGGCATTATTCGCTTCACAACAGGGTGACTAATGCTTCAGATAGGCTGAGAACAAGTATTCGTCAGA
>PIVW01000842.1 GCA_003353825.1 Chloroflexota bacterium | reverse complement strand
CGAATACTTGCAAATGCTCCACACAATTCCGCAACGTGTTGATCTTCGCAAAGAGCTCGTCGTGGCTCAGAGGCTCTTTGTTGGTGCTGCCCGTAGGCGACGCTCTGTTCTCTGGCGACAGCGACACCTGCAGCGACTGCAGCGTATCGATGAAGGCCATCGCCATCAACTCGTCCTGCTCCGTATGAATGCCGCCATGGTACGTGAACCTGTCCCGATGCAGGGCGTCATGCGACGGCCGGATGCGCGATATACCAGACACCAAATACGAACTACTCCGGGCCTGTTCCGCGGAATCCAGTGCCAGCCTCGCTTGCTTGTACGCCTCTTTCCGGCAATACGACGCCGTTTTCTTTCTCTGTTCGCGCTGTTTCCGCTTTTGTTTCTGCGCCGCGGTCTCGCCGCCTTGCTTCTTTTTGATGGGCGATTGCAAGTCGTCGGTGCGCCGCACGCCGGGCAGCCAGCGCATGACATCGATGCTGGCGTGCGGGTCGCCCATGGTTTCCTTGAGAGTGCGCTTGATTTCCTTGTAGCGATGCTGCAGCTTGCGCTCCTCCACTTTGCCCAAACGCTTGGTGGGCGGCAGCAAGATGGTCTGGTCCTGCACGTAAAACACGTCCTGCACTATGGGCAAATGGTGCGAGTAGTTGTACTCTGCTTCGTTGAAGGCGCGGAAGTCGATGATGGTGAGCTGCAGATTGAAGATGGCGTGCAAGAGCTTGTCCTGGTGGCCCCAGCGCCCTTTGCCTTTGGTGTGCACGCAAAAGTACACCGGATGCATATTGGCGTCGTCGTCCTTGTTGTGATGCGCGTCTCTGGCCCCCGTCAGTCGCTTTTGTTTCTGTCGGCGCACAATGGACAGCGTGGTGCGCAGCAGCAACGGCGAGACGATGACGGAGATGAGCACCGCCATCAACACGCTGCTGTAAGATTCCTTGTCGATGGAGCCGGTGCCGTACGAGGCGGTGGCTAATATGAAGGCGAACTCGCCCCAAGCGCTCATGGAAAAGGCGATGGTGAGGAACTCGGAGACGGTCAGCGGTTTGGCGAAGATGCCAGTCAGCAATTTGCCGATGATGGCCACTAAGTAGAGCAGGCCGCCGAAGATGACGGGCTTGCTCCAGAAGTCCTGGATGGGCACCGCGAAGCCGATGGTGCAGGCGAAGAAGATGCGGAGCATCCACTGCATGATGCGTTTGATTTGGTTGCTCCACGCTTCGTGGATGGTGTGGTCAGTGCAGAACATCAGGCCGGCCAAGAAGGCGCCTAATAGATGGGAGCTGCCGGCGTAGTAACAGACGGGCACTAAGGTGAAGGTGGAGAGGAACACGAGGAACAGGATCACGTTCTCGTGCTGGTGCTTGTTGGTTTTGATCATGATCTTCTGGATGAGCCAGGGGGTCACTTTGATGGCGAGGAAGCCGAAAAACAAAATGAAGGCTGGCGACACGAGCAGCGGTAACAGGATTTTAAGCGCTGTTGGCTCCGCCATGGCTGATGGGATATTGGTGTTGTTCTGGAATTTGCATTGATAGTGGAAACAGACTGGGACATACCTTCGAGTTCGGAGAGCAACATTAAGGCAATGACGTCGTCTAAGACTGCGGCCGCAATTATCAACTGTCCAGTGGGCGTATTGAGCACTTTCGCATTGCGTAACACGTTCAGTGCGATGCCCATGGACGTGGGGGCTAAGCAGGCACCGATTGCGAATGCGGACTGCGACGGTTGGCCGTAGAGCATGGCTAAGCCGGTGCCAATGCCCAACGGCAACATGGAGCCAAAGACGGCCACTGCGCAGCCACGAAAGCCGACTACTTTTAGATGGCCAATGGAGACATCGATGCCGGCCTCGAGCACTAAGAGTACCAAACCAATCT
>PIVW01000841.1 GCA_003353825.1 Chloroflexota bacterium | reverse complement strand
GCGCTGCTTTACGAATTCTCGGCACTCGCGGAAACCGAGCTCTGGGCTTATTGCCTGATGCCCAATCATGTGCATCTCATCATGGTTCCGGGCCACGAAGATGGCTTAAGGGCCGCTCTGGGGAAGACGCATCGCCGCTACACTCGGCATGTCAATGCCCGCAACGGTTGGCGAGGGCATCTGTGGCAGGAGAGGTTTCACTCATTCCTGATGGATGAGCAGCACTTGCTTGCCTCGGTTCGATACGTGGAACTGAATCCGGTCGTCGCAGGGTTATGCAAATCCCCATGGGACTGGCCCTTTTCGAGCGCCCGGGCTCACCTCGAGGGGCAAAACGACAAGCTCGTTAAGGTAAACCCGATGCTGGAACGAATCAGCGACTGGCGGAGCTACCTCGCCGGTTCGTCGAACGCTGATGACGCAGAGAAAATCCGCCAACACACCCGCACCGGAAGACCGCTCGGTTCGGTCGAGTTTGTCCACAAGCTCGAGGCTTTAACTGGCGAATCCCTGGCCCCCAGGCGGCCGGGCCCAAAACCAAAGCCCGGGTAATTAAGTATACTGTCCCGAATGGCGCTAAGTTAAGCCCGTTTAGCATAGCAAAACCCGTGCTGATATATGCCCTGGATGAGATAATTGGGCATGAAAAATGTTAACTTGTATCTACCGGGTTTTCACTTGGCCACATTGCGCCGAAGACCTCGATCTGCGAGCCAGAGGCTCGCAGATCAATTCGCTGAAATACGCCGTAAATCGATCAGTCAATTGGCGGTGTGCTTTGCTCATTTTATTCCCGATCAGGTGCTCAAACCGCATCAATCGGGCGCACAGAGTCGACGCAGATTGTTTAGTAAGGAAAACACGTTTTGGGGGTTTTTCACCCAGATATTAAATGCCGATAGTGGCTGTTCCGAGGTGGTTCGTAAGTTCCATGCTTTTGCGGCGTCACGGTCGATGGACCGACCGTCCTCCTCCACATCCGGCTATTGTCAGGCGCGCCAGAGATTTAAAGAATCTGACCTGGAAAGTATCCTGGCTCATACGACACAGCAGTTGGCTCAACGTGATCCCGGAAGAGGCCTGCAAGACCGGCGAGTGATTGTGGTAGACGGTACCGGAATGAGCATGCCGGACACCCCGGATAACCAGCAGGTATGGCCACAAACAAAGCAACAAGATCCAGGCTGTGGCTTTCCGCAGGCGTATATGTGCGCGTGTTTCAATCTTCAAACGGGTGCACTACTGAGCTACGAGTTGGGTAACAAGAAAAGTCATGAGCTCCTCCTGTTGCGCGACCAGTGGGGGACCTTCGAACCGGGCGACATATTCCTTGGAGATAAAGGCTTTTGCAGCTATTACGACGTGTCTAAATTCAAGGATCAAGGGGTTGATTCGGTCATTACCCTGGCCCGTAGAACGCCCGTAACAGCCAACAACGCCGATCAAGTTCTAGGGGATGATGACCTGCTCATCCATTGGCCAAGACCAAAATGGAACAAGCACCTCAGCTATAGCAAAGAGGAATGGGCAGCATTACCAGAAAAGCTGGTCTTACGACAAATCAAGGTCCAGGTTCAGGAGCCTGGCTATCGAACCAAGTCATTCTTCATCATCACTACATTGACGGATGCCAGCCTCTATAGTGCTAACGATGTGGCAGACCTGTACCTTCAGCGGTGGGATGTTGAGTTGTTTTTCCGAGACATCAAAACAACCCTGGGAATGGACATTTTGCGATGCAAATCACCGAGCATGATCCGTAAAGAAATACTGATGCACTTCATCGTCTACAACTGCCTTCGCTTATTGATGGCGAAAGCTGCAGATAAGGTTGATGTACCGGTCCGAATGATCAGTTTCAAGGCAAGCATACAGACATTACGG
>PIVW01000840.1 GCA_003353825.1 Chloroflexota bacterium | reverse complement strand
CGAAGAGAAAGAGCTTAAAAACTCACTCGCCTACCCCGCCCGACTGGCCCTGGGGCCCGCCGGCAAGCTTTACGTCAGCGATCCCAAGGTAAAGTCAATTTTTATCTATGATTCGAACTTACAGTTAACAGGCGAGCTCAAGGGGCTTGACAGCCCCGTGGGCGTGGCTGTTGATTCTACCGGCGCAATTTACGTGGGCAACGCCGGGATTGCCAATGTCGAAAAGTACAACGCCCAGGGGATGTTCACGGCAGCTATCGGAGAAGGAATGATCCGGATGCCGACAGATATGACACTGGATGAGGATGACAATCTCTATGTGGCCGACAGCCAGAGCAACCTGGTGTGGGTGTTTGCACCCGACGGCTCTCTTTTAAGAACTATCCGAAAAGGGGCGCTCAATTCCCCCATGTCCGTGGAAATCGCATACTATGATGACGGGACCGGCCAATGGGTTGGAGAACTCTTTGTCGCAGATAAGGGGAATTACCTTGTGAAGGTTTTTGACCTGCAGGGGAACCCGATTCGATCCTATGGCGGGTTTGTTGAAAAGGGCGGAATGATGGGAACCACATGGTACTGGAAAGGTAAATTTATCAGCATACAGAGCCTGGCGGTGGATACCCAGGGTGATCTTCATGCTTTAGACATATATATGAACAGGGTACAGATTCTGGATCCGGTCTCAGGCGTTTACATTGCCGATTACGGAGAGTACGGCACCGATGCCGGACAGCTCAGGCTTCCCCTGGATATTATCATAAATAACAGCGGCGAAGTCATCGTTGCCAATTCAAATAACATGAGAGTCGAGGTAATTTACACGATACCTTAAGGGTTGAGGGTTGAGAAAAATGATACATCTTTTGAATAAGCGAATTCGATACAGCGGTTTGACCCCGGTACAGGTGGCGGTCAGTAGAATTAAAGACAACATTCACTGTTTTGGTAAATCCCTTATGGTCATGCTGGTCATGTTGCTCATGGCGGCTCCTGCCATGGCAGGCACCCAAACCCTGGGCACCCCGGTAGACGACTCCTCCGATGCCAATGTGCCCGTGACCGATCACCTCATGGTCACCATACCATCCAGCGGAAGCAAAGGCGGAAACCCTGCCACCACCGCAACAGTGAGCGTAAACGGAACGGTGTCAGCTACTGACGTGGCCGAAGTTGCCGTCCAGTACGGGATTAATGCGGCGGATCGCCTGACGATCACAGGTTCTCTTTCGAACCTGGACATACCCATCATAGTCAACGCCAAAGGCGGTTCGGACTGGACCTTCTATATTTCTCTGAACGCTTCAGCAGGGAACAAGACCTTCGGGCTCACAGTGCATAGCATTGCCGGGACGACCGGAGGCGGGAATCCGCTTATCACCACGGCCCTCAGGAACGCAACAGGCGCTACGATGCCTCAGGAAATAAATGTTTACTACCAGACGACGCCTGCGGGAGATATTCCGTACCAGGACCCATCACCATCTGCAGGTGAAGGTACCGAATACGGCGACCAGCTTGTCTCGACAAGTGTAGAGCGAACCTTCACGATTGAAAACACCGGAGACGATCTTCTGACTTTGGGGGCAGGAGCCGTGACCGTCACCCCCGGCCAGGGCTTTTCCATAAGCCAACAGCCCGGCACCACTGTTGACGGTGGCACTTCCACCACATTCAATGTCACGTTTTTGCCGACCTCAACCGGATTGAAGTCTGCCCAGATCAGTATTGCTAATGATGACAGCAACGAGAGCCCCTACACTTTTAATATCCAGGGCACAGGAACGGCACCTGAGATTCATGTATACTACCAGACGACACCGGCAGGAGATATTCCGTACCAGGACACATCACCATCTGTAGCTGAAGGTACCGAATTCGGCGACT
>PIVW01000282.1 GCA_003353825.1 Chloroflexota bacterium | reverse complement strand
GGCGTCCTATCTGTATGCATTTGACAGCGCTTCCTAACATTTTAGCTCACACCTTCGACAGGTTACCGTTCGATGAAGCCTGTCGAAGGGGATAGAGTCGGCGACTCTGAACTTACCCCGTACCGAGCGTCTGCCCTCTCCTTTTATACCGATTTACGCCACCGTTGGTTTGGGCGCAGGGATCCTCCTGGGTGAGTTCCTGCACGTCAATGGTCACTTTACCTGCCAGGGGAATGAGGTGGCGCCGAATCAGGTCTGGGTGTTACTGCCTTTGCCACTGTTATTGGGATTGATCTGGTGGGGGCGAGAAAAGCGTAGAGTGCTCATCCCCGCGCTCGTTGTAGGAACTCTCGCAATGGGAATATGGCTTTATCTCTCTAACCCCTTCGAACCATGCTTTGGTGCAAATGATCTGGCGTCTTACAATCGGGATGATCCCTATGGCCGGCCAGAGGTGATGGAGGGGATGATTGTTGGATATCCCGATCAGCGCACGAACTACGCACAGTATCGCCTGCTGGTAGATACACTTTGGCAAGGGAATAGCGATCTTCCCGTCACGGGCATAGCCTTGGTCCGCTCCGATCGCGAGCCGCTGTACCAATATGGTGATCGTCTCCGCATTCGTGGCGTACCCGCGGAACCGCCCTCCTTCCCCGATTTCGACTATCGGCGCTTTCTGGCCCGTAAAGGTATTCGTACACTAGTTCGCCGTGCCGAAATCACGGTACTGGGCGAGGATCAGGGAAGCCCTTTTTGGGCAAGGCTCTATGCGATCCGAGCCCGAGCCAGCGCCACCATCGAAGAACTATTGCCCCAACCCTATGCTGCCTTGGCTAATGGCATGATACTGGGCATCGAGAGTGGTATTCCTCGTGAACTTTATGATGATTTCAATTTGACAGGTACAAGTCACGTCATCGTCATAAGCGGATCCAACATAGCCATCGTGTCCGGCATTCTGCTGGGACTGTTCACACGGCTGTTGGGGCGACGTAAAAAGGTCGCTGTCGTCCTTACCCTAAGCGGGATCATCTTATACACACTGCTGGTAGGCGCCGATGCTGCCGTCACCCGCGCCGCCCTTATGGGTAGTCTCTATGTGGTTGCCATTGGCCTGGGCCGCCAAAGTACGGCAATCATCTCACTCTTTGTGGCCGCCATCATCATGTTGGTGATCAATCCCCTGACATTGTGGGATGTGGGATTTCAACTGAGCGCCATGGCCACCTTGGGGTTGATCTTGTTCAGCCAGCCGCTGCAGCGCAGTTGGGATGCTCGCATCGGCAAGCGTATTCCAAAAGTCGCCAATACCCTTCTGGCGGAAGCGTTGTTGGTCACAATAGCCGCCCAAATCACGACCATGCCACTCGTCGTTTACTATTTCGGACGTCTATCTCTGATCTCCTTTATTGCAAATCTGCTCATTATTCCAGTACAGCCACCGATCATGATTGCGGGGGGAATTGCCACAATGGTCGGATTCCTCTTGCTGCCCGTGGCCAAGCTGATAGCCTTGATTCCCTATGCCAGCCTGTGGTGGACCGTCTTCGTGGTCGAGAAGCTGGCGCGCATCCCCTACGGATCATTGGAGGTGAGCACTTTCGGGCGCTTGATATCCGGGCTCTATTATCTGGCCTTTGGTGCAGGCTTTCTGTGGTGGGTTCTGCGCCAAGAGCAGCGGGCAACCACACTCATCCCCGATGGATGGCGCCCTTTTCTGGCGCGGGGTTCAGCCATGGCAGCGTTGCTAATTTTACCGCTGTGGATCGGTGCAACGTACGTCGAGAGCCAGCCCGATGGCCGCTTACATCTGCAACTGCTGGGGCGCGAACAGGGGGCGGCTTTCTTGATCATCACCCCTGGCGGCAACCGCATCCTCCTGGACCCGGCCAGAGAATCGCCTCTTTATCCGCTCGACAGTATCCTCAAGAGCCTTCCCGGCGCTAATCAGCCCCTCGACCTCCACATAGTCACTCGTTTTGATGGCGATGTTGCCGACCTGAACGCAAAGACCAGGCTACTTTCCTCAGATCTGGCTGCGGGAATGGTGATCAACCTTGATAACGGTGTTGCCCTCTCTCTCCTGCATGCGCCACAGTCCCAAAGTGATTCTCTGCTATTTCTGCTCCGATATCATGATTTCACAACCCTACTGCCTTTCGAGGACAGCCAAGATAGTCAACTTGCCATCCTCGACCAGCTTCCTGATTCTCTGACTTTGTTACCTGCGCCCTACCCTGGTACCGGTGTCTGGCCTCACCCAGAGTTGCTAAACCGCTTGCGGCCTCAGATGACCTTGGTGCCTGAAGGAACGACCTATCCGCCCTCTCTGCATGCAATGATGGCCGAATCTTATACACTCTCGCACATACCTAACGACGTTGTTGTGGATATCAGAACAGATGGGCAGACCTTCGATCTCGTTTTGCGACCCTATACGCAGGATGTGGTGCAACGGTAGACGCGTGGGGTGAAGACTGAACCAATTGCCATTTTCATGGCAGTGTTCATCCGTACGCTTACCCCCAAATTGTAACGATAGTGAGATTGTCGCCGATGACTTTTTCGATCTTGAGGTGGGTAACGATTATTACTTTTACCTGGGATTCATGGTATACTTGGGAGGTAAGATAGCCGTGAAACCCACGCTGAAAAGAATTGTGCTCTACCAGGAGTTCTTGCCCTGATGGCAAGTCATCGGATATGTCATTCTTATTATGCCGTGGGGATTTGCTGTCATGGCAATGCCTTCTCCTCGCGGTTCATGCCTGCAGGAAACGGTCTTCTCTGGAGTGACTGCTGCCAACGCCCTTGTCGATCCGAGCCTGTTTTTTACAAATTGACGTTCTGAAGTATAGAGATTGCGACCGGCTCCTCATCATTGGCGAATTCTGTTCTGTCATTCACTTGATCATCGACTAGCGCCTGTAAAAACACACTCTACTTGCGTCTCGAATGGTCATACTTGATGGATCGGTCAAAACGATAAGAGCTTTCCACCCATAATCAAGCGATTCTCAAGGAAAGAAGAAACCTGAAATTCCAAACGAAACAAACATTGGTCTGGGGTGGACTGCTGATCCTCTTAGGCATCCTCCTATTAGTCGAAACATATACAGACATCAACGCCTGGATCTGGGTATCGCTTCTGTCAGTGGCCGGCTTAGGCGTTTTCATCATATAGCTCGTAGATCGCTCTGAGGTGGGACTGCTTTTACTCACCTATGTGTTGTGGGCCATTGCTGGCTTGATAACGATCGTTACTTTGGACATCTTGCAAGGCGAGTTGATCGCCACCTATATTCTAACGATCATCGCCATCCCCTTCCTGGTGGTATTTCTGCTCAATCATGCGCGGTGTGGGGGCCCTTATTCCGGCCTATATTCTGTTTGCCGTGGGATTGATGGTCGGTTTGATTGGCGCTGGTGTCCTCGACGATCTGCTGATCCCCGCCTATGTCATGTTGGCCATCGCCATCCCCTTCTTTGCAGTCTTCATTCGCGACACCGGGCAATGGTGGGCGCTGATTCCAGGCGGGATATTGACCGTGATCGGACTTTCCTTTCTTTTCGTCGAAGCGGCCGTGGAATACGTTATAGCTGCCGGTCTGGTCGTAGCAGGCGTGTTAATTCTGGTACGCCAATTCATCGGACGAAGTCCGCAACCGCCCGATACGACGGACGAACCACCCATAGAGCACCAAAACCCCGGTTAAGGAAAAGGGCTCGGTGTCTGCAATGGTCTCAGGACTGGCAGGCGGCTTCGTGTACTATCTGGTTCATCCTTTCGTTCGTATTCAACCCTATTACACAAAGGGGGTGTAACCGATGACTACGCAAACTGAACTGACCAATGCCCAAGAAGATAAGCGCAAGAAAGCATCTGCCATTTCTGGTGCGATCTTCCTCATCGGCCTCGGTGTACTATTGCTCACGAACTGGTGGTGGCCGGGCATAATGGTGGTGACAGGCCTCTCCGGCGGCGCAGAACTAGTCTTTCGAGGCAAGATATGGAGCGGGATCGCCACCCTTGCTTTCTTCTGCTCTATCCCCATCGTCGTCGCCATCATCCAGGCAACAGATATCCCGTGGACGGCCGTTGGTGCTTTCATCCTGATTGGACTCGGCGTCATCGCCCTGGTGAAAGCGTTCTACCTGCGCGAGGACTAGCCTGAGAGGTTCTCCCTCAACGCTTCCCCAACAGGGTAAGATTGCCAGGCTTTGAACTTGTCTACATTCTACTACTCTACAACGCCCAGTTCTCAGGTGATATAAACCCTGTCTGGGGGCCTAGCCTGGGCCCAGACGCACGCCACCCCTATCTTAGTGAGGGCCGGCCTGACAATGGGTGGCCCATTATCCCGCCAAGTTCAGACTAAGTCGGTTATCTATCGCCGAGACCTGTTTGAACCGTTAGTGTAATAGTCGATTTTAACCAACACACGCTCTACAATTAGGAGATAGAATCATGCTCAGTAACCGTATCATCGGCGCCTTCACGTTCCGCAGCAGCGTATACGCTGAGGTCGAGAAGGATACAACCTTCACCACCACAGCCTGGCTTATAGTCGTCGTGGTTGGATTTCTCAATCAGGTCGGGGCCACTGCCACCTCCAACCTGATCAGCTGGCTAGGTGGCGCCGTCGTGGGTACCCTTTTTGCCGTCCTCGGTTTCGCCGTCGCGGCCCTGGTCATCAACTGGGTAGGACGCTCGTTATATAAAGCGGAGGTCACTTTCGATGAATTGGTTCGCACATTGGGTCTGGCCTACGTCTGGAACGTGATTGGAGTCATTGGCATCGTTACCGCCTTCTCTGGTTTCCTATCCTGCCTGCTGGCCCCGGTTATGGTGGCGGCCGCTATATTACTAGTAGTCGCCTGGTTTGTGGCTGCAAAAGAGGCTCTGGATTTGGAGTGGGCGCAGACTATCATCACCGTTATCGTGGGCTGGCTCGCATTGATTGTGATCATGATCATTGGTGGAGCAGTGCTGGGCCTGCTGGGCCTGGGCGCCGCAGCCATGAGCGGCTTACTCGGCGCCTGATGTACCAGGAGGGGTACCGGTTTAGCAGGCTATTAGATACGCACCGGACTTCTCCTGTTCATTTCAAACAAACGGATCCTAACCATTCTGAATTGGAGATATCCGAACAGCAACCGCCACTCTCAAGACTATCACAAGGAAGTGAAACATGAATGATGTAGAAACAAAAAAATTCGAGTCACGCCAAGAGATCATGGAAAGTCTGAGCAAGGAACGCAACCTTGCCGGGGCGGACATGAGCGAGTTGGATCTGTCCGGCATCAAATTGGCAGGCCTAAACATGAAAGGGGCGGATCTGCACGACAGCGATCTGACTGAAGCCACACTGGCCGGCGCGGATATGAGTGAGATCAACCTGGCCGACGCTCGCCTGGAGGGTGCCCGCATAGCGGGGGCCAGCTTGCGCGGAGCCAACTTGCGTGGCGCCCACCTCATCGCCGCAACTGTGGCAGGCGTTGATCTGAAGGAAGCCGACCTGACCGGAGCCGATCTCAGCGCCAGTAAACTGATAGCAGTTGACGTCACCGGTGCTGATTTCAGTGACGTAATTACGACCGGCGCCCAGGCTGCCGTGAAGTGGGCGGATGCTAAGGTGCAACCAGCCGAACTCCCCGAGTCGATTCAGGCGCCTCCCCGCTGGCTACCATTCCTAATCCTGGGTGTCGCAGCTGTCGTGATCTTCCTCATACTACGAAGACGCAGCACAAGCACAAATAGCTTGCCGGCGGAGAGTGACTGACGCTCTGTTCTCATTTCAAGTAGATTACTAGAACATAGGAGGGATTTCCAGATGTTCAAATCAATACTAATAATCCTGTTTCTTGTTATCGTTATACTGGCCTGCGCCATACCCATCCCGAATATAAAATCCATCACCGGCTCGGGCAACGTAGTCAGCCAGGAAGCGAATATCAACGGATTCGACAAGGTGGATATAAGTAATGCCTTTGAAGTCGACATCGAGCAAAGCGATACCTTCAGTGTAATCGTCAGTGTCGACGACAATCTAGTGGAGCATCTCAACGTAATCAAGTCAGGTAATACCCTGAAAATCGGCTTCAAGCCTGGCACGGCTTATGGCGTCAGAAATGCCACCATGGAAGCCACAGTTACCATGCCCGAACTCACTGGGCTGGACCTGAGCGGAGCTAGCGAGGCCACCATCTCCGGATTCGAATCCAGCAAGAGTTTGAATACGGATCTATCCGGAGCCAGTTCATTACGCGGCGATATCGAGGCAGGCGATGCCATGTTCGACGTATCCGGTGCCAGCAAAGTGACCTTAAGCGGTTCCGCTGGAGATGTGAACATCGACGCCTCGGGTGCCAGCTCTATCGACCTATCAGATTTCGCCGTCGGTGACGCCACAGTCGAAGCGAGCGGCGCCAGCAGGGTCACAGTAAACGCCAGCGGCACCCTGAATGCAGATGCCAGCGGCGCCTCGAATATCTACTACCAAGGCAGTCCTGCCATGGGAAACCTTGACATGTCTGGTAGTTCCTCCATCGAACGCGAATAAGGATCGCCAGATGCGCCTCCGGTGAACCACCCACCCTCGGTCCACCGGAGGCCATGTAGGGGGGGCCGGGGTAGCCTTTGCAGCTACCTCCCCCCTGGGTGTCGCTGCGCTGGACTAGAGACACAATGCCCCGGGAGAGAGCACAAGAATTCGCCATGGTTGGGCGTCCTTCCATTTTTGTCAACCACTCAGCAGGGGGCCGATGATCCGCCCCACACCAACCAAAACTGGTATCAACACAGAGATGAACAACGTGCGTATCATCTCCGTGTTGTAGGGCCAGCTTCGCGTTAGCGTGATCTCACGTTTGACTGCAGCCCAGGCATTCAGTTCCGTGGCGGTAGCATGAGTGTCAAGGCCGCGGGTGTCAAGTTCCTGCAATTCATAGTAGGTTTGGACGAATCTACGCTCAACGGCAGTCATTTGTCGCTTTTTGGTTGACGCGAGTAGCTTGTGTGTGCTGTTCATATTGACAAAAAAAACGAGCACAGTGACCAGGAGCAAAGGACCGAGGAGGGCGATGTTTTGCCACGAAGAAAAGCCGTACGGGCTACTAGGTATGACGAGCACTAGCGCCCCGAGAAACGAGAGAGACAAAAAAAGGCTCTGCATCCCGATCGGCTCCAGCGGTGTCACATCTCATGGCGATGATCCAGCGCCGCCGCCAGGGCAGACGATCGTAAAATCTATCGATGGTGAACGAATATGTGATAAGTTTCATCTGTCTCCACTCGCGCTCCAGACGAGGCGGGAAAACTCGGCAACAATCGCCGTATCGCCGTTGCCTGTTTTTTCGAGAAGCTCTTCGATACGCCGCTGCCGTCTATCTTTCCCTAATAGCTGAAAACTCTGGAAAAGTCTAAAACGGCTGTTCGCACCCCTATATGCAGGGGGGTTTTGTTCGTTCGCACCTGTGTAAACGCGGGTAACGAATAGCTCAAAAAAGTTTTCCAGAGTTCTCAGGTTCTTTGTAGATGCGGCTCACTTCGTGATGCGTCCTTTTCTCGGTTTCCTGTGGTGCTTCGTCCGCCAGTTCATTCAAGCGCCCAGTGGTCGCAAACGCTTTTCAACGTCTTGGGAGCTTTGCACGCGACCACCTTGCAGGTCGTGACCTTCACCAACGACTCTTAC
>PIVW01000281.1 GCA_003353825.1 Chloroflexota bacterium | reverse complement strand
AATGCCCGGAACCGGTCCGGCCCAAGAAAAAGGGCAAAAGGGGCCGGATAAAAAGATCAAAAGCCAGAAACCTGTTAGAGCGATTAAGGGGTTTTGAGGAAGATACGCTCAGATTTATGGATAATGAAATTGTTCCGTTTACCAATAATTTGGGTGAAAACGACATTCGCATGACCAAAGTTCAGCAGAAGATATCTGGATGTTTTCGATCCATGGATGGCGCCCGAATATTCTGCCGAATAAGAAGTTATTTGTCGACTTGCCGCAAGCAGGGAGTTACATCAAGTCAAGCACTGAACCTACTGTTCAACGGCAAGTTGCCCGAATTCCTGGCCATTATCGGTCTTTCAGGATCGGGGAAATCTACGTTACTGCGTTGTATCAATCGGCTGATCGATCCCACCGAGGGGCGGGTTATCTGGGATGATCGAGATATCACGGCGGCGTCGGGCAAAGAGTTACGCCATATTCGCCGCCACATCGGTATGATTTTCCAGCATTTCAATCTGGTCAAACGCAGCACGGTCATGACCAACGTAATGTCGGGACGGTTGGGCTATGCAAATCCCTTTGTCAGTCTCTTTCACCGCTTCTCGAAAGAGGATCGCCAGATGGCGCAACATGCTTTAGAGCGAGTGGGGATCGCTGAAAAAGCAGATAATCGGGCGGACCAACTCTCGGGCGGACAGCAGCAACGCGTTGGTATTGCCAGAGCCCTGATGCAGGAGCCGAAGATCATGTTAGCTGATGAGCCGGTCGCCAGTCTGGACCCGGTCTTATCACATTCCATCCTCCAATATCTGGAAACACTCAACCGTGAAGATGGCATTACGGTTTTATGCAGCTTACACTTTCTGGATCTGGTACATCGCTATGCCACGCGGGTTGTCGGTCTCAAAGATGGAGAAATGGTCTTCGATGGCTTGCCCTCGGAGCTGACAGCAGAGCGTTTCAAAGAAGTCTATGGCGAAGAAGCCGAGATGGTGACGGTGGGTGGCACAGCCGCTTAGCCATCTACATCTTCATTATCTGATAGACGCCGAAACGTAGAGCAATATAATGGCCCAACAACAATATTCCAAAGACGCCCGCTTGAAATTTGCTCCCTGGCAACCTGCCCTCCTCTCTGCGATCCTGCCGGGTAGCGGCCAATTCTTGCTTGGGCAGCGCTGGCGAGGTATCGGCCTCTTTGTCGGATTGCTGTTGATGACATCCCTGGTACTATGGTTGGGCAGTGGTGTGGGGTTTATCGTTGGGTTGGGGCAGATCTGGCTGTGGAATATTTGGGATGCTTACAAGTTGGCCAGTGGCCGCCGCTCACGCCTATGGGCGCCGGTGATTATCGGTGCAATTATCATTTATGCGATCGGAATTCAGGTAACTGACGTCCGTTTTGATCGGCTGATTACGGGATGGCCTTCAATGCAGCCTTATCTCAAGGCTTTGGTCAATCCCGAATTTATGGAATACCCTACCGAGGATATCGTAGGGTTGGCGCCAATTCAGGTGCCGTGCATCGAACCTCTACCTGAACCCGAGCGTGAGGCTACCGATACGCCCAGTCTATATATCTCCAGCGATTGTGCTAGCATCGACGAGTTTATCGAACTGGAGGGAGAGGGCTATTTCCCCGATTTCGAGGGGGAAATGTGGTGGAATAAACCCATCGGCGATAGCCAGCGTCTTATCGAAGAGGGCAAGCCGGTCCTCTTCCTGACCGATGAGACCGGCCGTTTTGCCATCACCATTCAGGTGCCGCTGGCCGTACCGCTCACACAGATACCGGCCGAAGGTGAGACCCAAACGCACGTGATCCGGGCGGAACAACACAGACCTTACGGATCGCTACAGCCCACACAGACCTTGGCTTTAGTGCTGGAAAAGATACTGGAAACGATCGCCATTGCTTTCCTGGCGACGGTGCTGGGTGTGATCTTCGCTGTGCCGGTCAGTTTCCTGGCCGCGCGCAACCTTATGGAGGGCCATCGCCTGACCCGGGCGATCTATTATGTCGTGCGCACCATCCTTAATATCGTGCGCTCGCTGGAGACCTTGATGTGGGCGATTGTGTTCGCGGTGTGGGTGGGGTTGGGGCCCTTTGGTGGGATGTTGGCGCTCTGGCTGCACACCGTTGCTGCCCTGGGCAAACTCTACTCCGAAGCTATCGAGAGCATCGATCCGGGACCCATCGAAGCTGTGCGAGCGACGGGAGCACGAGGGCCACAGATCGTGATTTACGCTGTCTTACCCCAGATCATGCCCTCGTTCACTTCCTACACCCTCTATCGCTGGGACATCAATGTCCGTATGTCCACAGTGATCGGCCTGGTTAGCGATGCCGGTCTGGGTTTCCTGGTGATTCAGTGGATTCGCTTGAATCGCTTCTCGTCCATGGCGACGGCGATCATTGCCATCATCCTCGTGATCGCCACCCTCGACTTCATCTCCAGCAAGCTGCGGCAGCGTATTATCGAAGGCGTACCCTCGACCCAAAAAGGAAACCCCAGCGTTCGTCTCTTTACTCGGGCATTGATCGTCATCGGTTTCCTGGCGGCCTTTATTTGGTCATGGCAGGTATCCAAGGTGGAAATGCTCGATCTGGTGCGAGGCGCTCCCGACGGTTTGCGCCTGCTGGGTGCTTTCGCGTCCCCCGATATTATCGAGCGTCCCACCGAAGAGTTAAGCGTCAGCCAGGAATTACCGGTCCCCTGCGGTGTGACTGAAGTGGCGCCTGCGGTCTTGGCAGGCCCGCGCCTCAATCTCTCGCGCAATTGCGGTGATGTGGGCGAACCCCTCACCATCATCGGCCATGAATTGCCCCCTGATACCGACGTCTCTATACGCTGGGTGATGCCCGATGGGGCTTTCCTGCGCATCAAATCCAATTGCTGCACAACAGATCCGTCCGGCGCCGTGCGCTTAGAAACGCAGATCCACCCCTTGCTGGAACTCGATCCTGAACAGGCTGCGGGAGGGCTCGGGGGGGTTGCCATCACCTGGAAGGAAGTGGTGGGTGGCCCCCAGATCAGTGAGAACTTCAAGATCGTACTCGAGTTGGCAGTGCAGACCTTGCTCATGGCTCTGCTGGCGACCACCATTGGCACCCTGTTCGCTATCCCTCTCAGTTTTCTGGCTGCGCGCAACATAATGGGTAACACGCGGGTAGGCCGGATTTTCTATACTTTGTTCCGTACCAGCTTCAACATCTTCCGTTCCATCGAACCGATGATCCTGGTGCTCATCGCCGCGGCCTGGGTAGGAGCCGGGCCCTTTGCCGGTGTGCTGGCACTATCTCTCAACATTATCCCCAATCTGGGCAAACTTTTCTCCGAGAAGATCGAAGAGATCGATGAGGGGCCGGTGGAAGCAGTGACCGCCACCGGCGCCGCTAAACTGCAGGTGCTTGTCTTTGCCATCGCCCCGCAGTTGGTTCCTCAGTTCCTCGCCTACATTCTCTACCAGTGGGATATCAACATCCGCATGTCCACCGTCATCGGCTTTGTGGGCGGCGGTGGCATCGGCCAGCAGTTCCGTTTGTGGGTGGGGCTCAACCAGTATGCGGCGGCAGGGGCGGCAACGCTGGCTATCGTGCTTATGGTTTGGACGATGGATTACCTTAGCGCTAAGGCAAGAGAGAAACTGATTTGATGTGAGAGTTCTCATTGACCGTCGCACTGAGATTGGTGTATAGTGAGGCTAGTTCACAATACTAATTCCATACTGGATGAATGATGACATTAGATGATATTTTGGGCGATATTCATGCCATGCGTGAGGATTTGCTCATCTTTGAGCGGAAATATGGTATACCCAGCGAGGTTTTCTTTGAAGCCTACCAGCACGGGGAAGAACCTGCTGATAATGCCTGGGTGCTCGATTGGAGCCAATGGGCGGGGGCATTCAAGATCTTGCAGGAACGGATAGATGCATACAATGAACAGGTTAAGAGGCTTGTAGCGAGTAGTGAATATCGTACCCTGTCGGAGTTAATTGCACACACGGCTCGCCATGAATCCGTTCCTATCGCTGGCTGACTATGAGCGGTATATTTATACGCTGCCACAACAACATAACACTATTCGCCGTTCAACGTTGGGCGTTGTTCTGCGTGGGGCTACGGTAGCTGTCTTGCGCGGTGAACTTGAGTTTCAGACGGGCACACGTTTGGTGATTCGCGAAACGGTAACATTTGTAGCGGGCAATGGAGAGATTCGGGATTACGGCTATGAGGTTTGGAAAGGGGATATGTTGCTTTATTGGTATGATTCCCAACCGCATCCACATGACTTAAGCTTAGCATCTACCCATCCCCACCATAAACATATTCCACCCGATATCAAACACAATCGAGTTTTCGGCACCGGGTCTCTCATTTATGGAGTCCAATTTGGATTTTCTTATCAATGAGATCGAGGAGGATTTGCTATCATGAACTATCGTAATTTCGGACGCACGGGTGTCAAAGTCTCGCCACTTTGCATCGGCACTATGAATTTTGGAGGCCGTAGCAGTGATGAAGAAGCGGCGGCGATTTTCGATCAAGCATTCGAGGCGGGCATCAATTTCTACGACACCGCCAATTATTACAATGCCGGCAGGGCAGAGGCGTTACTGGGCCGCATCATTCGCGAGCGGGGCGTGCGTGACCAGGTGGTACTCGCCAGCAAAGTCTATTTTCCCATGGGTGACGGTCCCAACGATCGGGGCAACAACCGCCTGCATGTCATGAAGGCCTGCGAAGATTCGCTCAAACGGCTCGGTGTCGAAACCATCGATCTCTACCAGATCCATCGTGTAGATTTGGAGATCGATCAGGAAGAGACGATTCGGGCGTTGGATGACCTGGTGCGCAGCGGCAAGGTTCATTACATCGGCGCCACTACTCATCCCGCCTGGCTGGTGATGGAGGGTCTGGCCATCAGCGAGCGCAAGAGTCTCGCTCGCTATGTCAGTGAACAACCCCCTTACAACTTACTCGATCGCCGTAGCGAAAACGAGCTGGTGCCCCTGGCTCAGCGTTACAACCTGGCCCTTATCCCCTGGTCACCCCTGGCCGGCGGCATCCTGGCCGGGCGTTATCCCCCAGGCGGCATTTTACACAACGACAGCCGTGGCGCCACCGACCCCACCATGCAAGACCGCGCCAGTGAGCGCGGGCGGCGGGCAGCAATACAGCTTGCCGAGATTGCCGCCGATCTGGGTATCACCCTCAGCCAACTGGCCTTGCTCTGGCTGATCCAACAGCCCGGCATCACCTCAGCCATCATCGGCCCGCGCATCCCAAAGCACTTAACTGACAACCTGGGCGTACTCGATCTACCATCCCTACAAGCAGACGTACTGGCAGCCATCGACAGCATCTGTCCCCCCGGCACCGCCCTCAGCGACTTCCACAACAACTCTGGCTGGATGAAGATGGTTGTTTAGTCGCGTGGTCGCGTGGTCGTTTGGTCGTTTGGTCGCGTGGTCGCGTGGTCGTTTGGTCGTTTGGTCAAATAGTCCTTTCGCCATGCAGTTGGGCGCTCGGTAAGCACATCACCTTGTCACCCCCTCACCCTGTCACCCCTTCACCTTGTCACCCCTTCACCTTGTCAAAAAAATGCCCCACCTATTCACCCCCCTTACCCTTCGAAAGCTCACCCTACGCAACCGCATTGTCATGGCGCCGATGTGTATGTATAGTGCCGACGGCGACGGCAAACCGAACGAGTGGCATCATGTCCACTATGGCGCCCGTGCGGCCGGCGGTGTTGGTCTCATCATTATGGAGGCCAGCGCTGTGGAACGCCGCGGCCTGATCAGTGAACAGGATCTGGGCCTGTGGTCAGATGATCATATCGCGCCGTTGGCCCGGATCGTGGACTTTGCGCATAGTCAAGGGGCAGCCATTGCCATTCAGCTGGCCCACGCCGGGCGAAAGGCCTTTACCAGACATAAAGGTCGAGGACCCCTCCCCACGGTGGGGCCCAGTCCCCTGCCATTTGACAGCGATTTTCTGCCGCCGCAAGAATTGACCGAGGTCGAAATCGAAAAGGTGGTCGCAGCCTTTGCCGCCGCCGCTCGCCGCGCCCTGGCTGCGGGTTTCGATACCGTCGAGATCCATGCCGCCCACGGTTATCTGCTGCACAGTTTTGTTTCACCCCTCAGCAACCGGCGCCAGGATGATTACGGCGGCGCCATCGAAAACAGGGCGCGCCTGCTCTGGCGTGTGGCACAGGCGGTGCGGGCGGAATGGCCTGAGGATAAACCCCTGCTCACCCGCATCTCTGCCAGTGATTGGAAAGAGGGTGGGTTGGCTGTAACAGATTGGGAAGGGGTGGTGGTGGGGCTTAAAGCCCGCGGCGTCGATCTGATCGATTGTTCCTCCGGCGGTGTGGCGCCCAACCAAATCGTCCCCGAGGGCCCCGGCTACCAGGTACCCTTCGCCGCCCATATTCGCCGCGTCTATGGTATCCCCACCGCTGCAGTGGGCCTGATCACCCAACCAGAGCACGCCGATGCCATCATCCGCAACGGCGATGCCGATCTTGTGGCGTTGGCTCGCGAGTTGTTGCGGCATCCCCACTGGCCCCTGGACGCGGCGCGGGTGTTGGGGCAGGATGGTTCCTGGCCGCGGCAGTATGTGAGGGGGCGACTTTAGGAGTGAGTTGGCGGCAGATAGCGTTTCAGATCGCCGCCGACGTAGTCGGTGTAAATTGCTAGCCCCCGTTTGCGTGGGCGATCCGACATCATGCTGGTAAGCTGAACTGCCTTTGCATCATCTACAAGGATCGATGTGAGATTGGGCAGGTGCTGCCGTCGCCTGTTCGCCGCCGATGGTGGCCAGAGTCTGGATGCAATAGACCGCGATCTTGTCAGGATAGTCGGGGTCGTAACGCAATTGGGCGAAGACAGCGGAACCGGGTTGCTGGACGCACTGGCGGAGGCCGAATCCAGACCTGCGATCTTGCTCCTCAGCGCCCACGATAACCCGACCTATCTGCATGAAGCGCATCGGCTGGGCGCGGTGGGTTATTTTCTGAAAGCACTTGCATTGGATGTAGTGTTGGAGGGCGTGCGTCAGGCTGTACGAGGGCAGACCGTGTGGACGTTAGAGCAACTGGCACGCATCCGCGCCTGGGAAGAGCAAGTCAAATTCAGGTGGGATGCGTTGACCGGTCGGGAGCGGGACGTGCTGCGGGCGCTGGCGCAGGGCAAGAGCAACCGTGAAATCTCGGCTGAGCTGCACATCACCGAGCGCACGGTGGAATTTCACGTGGGTAATATCTTGGGCGAGTTGGGCGCCGGCTCGCGCTCGCAAGTGGCGGTATGGGTGCGGGATGCGGACCTGGGACGCTTTACTCTCTGACCAGCAGGAGTCCACAGGTAAAATACTGTGGAAATTACGGGTGACAAATTGAAATTATCGGGGGATAATAAGCGAAACAATCTAGCGATCTGTTAAGCAAAATCACTGATTCTGTCAATACTTGATTATGAAGAGAAGACTGTGATAACTGCTTGTCCCAAGTAACGAGCTTGATCAAAATGAGACATTTTTATCGCGTAGTACTGCTTCCAACGTTCTTTCTTGTTCTGCTTAGCCTATATTTCGCACCTTTGAAATCAGAAACTACAGCTGTCATTTGGGGCATTATGCGCTTCACAAGAGGGTGATTAATGCTCCAGATAGGCTGAGAACAAGAGTTCGTCAGAACCCA
>PIVW01000280.1 GCA_003353825.1 Chloroflexota bacterium | reverse complement strand
GTGCGAAAAACACTGTCATTTTCTAAATCTGATAGCTTCCATGAGGCGGTACTCCTATTATACCTCCACTATTACAACACAGAATGGTGTCCTATCAGTTAATATATAACCACTACCGAAAGCGGAACATACGCACAGCCTACCACGCAACTCGTCCTCATCGTTGCTCCGCCGATGCTCGAGCATTTGGATAGAAGAGTGGCTGCCCGTGGATAGCTACCCCGAATTCGGCGATCAAGTCTTGCGTATAGGCGCTGGTCATCCAATTGATGAAGGCGATGGCTGCGCCATAGTTGATATCATGGTCTTTATCGGGTGTGACGGGCAGAAGGCTGTAGGGGTTGAACAGAAACGAATCCCCCTCGACCAAGATCTCCAGATCAAGTCCCTCAAGCTGGCGGGCCAGATAAGTGCCACGATCACTCAGGGTATAGGCTTGTTGCTGGTCGGTCATGTTCAATACTGCACCCATGCCTTGCCCGGCGCTCTGGTACCAATCACCGGAGGGTTTGGTGCCAGCCAGTTCCCAGATATGCTGTTCTTTGATATGGGTACCGGAATCGTCGCCTCGGGAAACGAACAGAACTTCAGCTTCAGCGATCTTGGCAAATGCATTTGCTGCAGATTGTAGGCCCTTTATACCTGCCGGATCAGTTGCTGGGCCCACAATGACAAAATCGTTAAACATGACATCGTGACGCGAAGGCGCGAAGCCGTCGGCAATAAACTGGTCTTCGCGTTCACGTGCGTGTACCAACAACACTTCGACGTCTCCGGCAGCGCCCAACGCCAGAGCCTGCCCGGTACCTACAGCCAAGACTCTGACCCGGATGCCGGTTTTCTGCTGGAAATCGGGCAGGAGATAGTCGAGCAGTCCGCTGTCGTAGGGGCTGGTTGTGGTCGCCAGCACCAGTTCGTCCTTGGTGCCTGGCTCGGGCGCTAGCTCTATGTTAATCGGGACAGAAGCACAACCGGCTAGTGCCAGCAACATGAATGCCGCCAAGGCAACTGCCTTATGTCGTTTCAACATATCAGAAATAAATAAGAGCGTATCTGCGCTATAACCAACGCATCAATAGTCATGATGATTCTTCATCCAGGAATGAATCCAAATGAATACGACATTGTTCGTGAGCGTAGGTGTCAATTACCTGAGCCATCAATAGGAAACGTTTGAGTAGATCACGGGCGGTGGGGGTCAGTTTGGCGCCACCTCCCCCCTTGCCCCCAATGGTTGGCACGATAAGGGCGACGCCCAACCGTTCTTCCATCTCATGAATGCGTTGCCAGGCCAACCGGTACTGAATTCCCATATCGACTGCTGCAGCGCTGATCGAACCGGTGCGATCAACTGCATCCAACAATTCTGCTCGCCATAGACTAATGGCTACATCACCATCTGCTTCCAACCAGATGTTGACCCTGGGTGTAAGGCGAGAGACCATGGCTGCTCTTTGTTCTATGACTCAAGCACTTTCGGCCAGGCTTTCGTCGCTCCAGTGCAAAGGAACGTTCTGGGCATTCAACAGAAGGGGGCGAGAGCCATTGTAGATGTTGTCGGCATTGACCATACATTTTGCTACATCGGAGCGACCAGGTATTTCGTACATCACATCCAGCAACGTGCGTTCCACGATGGTACGAAGCCCTCGTGCGCCGGTATTGTGCCGCATAGCCTCTTTAGCAACCGCCTCCAGTGCTTCTTGGGAGAACTGTATCTCCACGCCGTCGATTGCCAGTAGCCGTTGAAACTGGCGGACAATGGCATTCTTGGGTAGGGTGAGAATATCCATGAGCGCCGCCATATCCAGGGGTTCGACACCCACAATGACCGGTAAGCGGCCAATGAATTCGGGAATAAGGCCGAAGTGAAGCAGATCCTCGGAAGAAACCTGCGCCAACATTTTACCGCGGCGCTGTTCCAGTTCCAGCTGGCGAATATTACTTTGTGTGAATCCCAACCTGCCTTTGGCTCCCACCCGCCGTGCCACGACATCCTCTACACCATCGAAAGCGCCACCACAAATGAAGAGCACATTGCTGGTATCGAGCTGTATGAACTCCTGCTGTGGGTGTTTGCGTCCGCCACCCGGTGGGATATTTGCAACTGTACCTTCGATGATTTTCAACAGTGCTTGTTGTACACCCTCGCCCGAGACATCGCGGGTGATCGAGGGGTTATCACCTGATTTGCGGGCGATTTTGTCAATCTCATCGATGTAAACAATACCTAGTTTAGCACGTTCGGCGTCCCAATCGGCTGCTTGCAGCAAACGCACAAGGATATTCTCGACATCTTCACCCACATAACCAGCTTCCGTGACGCTGGTGGCATCCGCAATCGTGAAGGGTACATCCAGAATGCGTGCCAGCGTCTGAGCCAGCAGAGTTTTGCCACAACCGGTGGGGCCTAGCAGCAAGACATTGCTCTTTTGTAACTCGACCTCATCCAGTTCAGCATCAGAAGTGATACGTTTGTAGTGATTGTAAACGGCAACCGAGAGGACTTTTTTGGCCCTGGCCTGACCAATCACGTAGTCGTCAAGATTGGCGACGATTTCTTGGGGTGAGGGGATGCGTTCGAAATGAATCGGTTCAGATTCTTCGTTCTCGATCTGCCCATCGCCCTCTTCCTCTTCCAAGATCTCCAGACAGAGCGCGACACATTCATCGCAGATGTTTATGTCGTTGGGGCCAGCGATCAGACGATGGACTTCGTCCTGAGGGCGTTGGCAGAAATTGCAGTAGTGGGTCGCACTCATGGTGCCTCGATGCAGTTGCTTGTATGGTTTAGACCAGAGTTATGTTGAATTCAATCGTTTTGATGCAGACGATCGTCCATCGACATCTGAACATCAAACTCCTGTTTTCAAAGTGACGCAGGCTAGTCCTCGTCGTCCTGTTCCATGGTTGGATCAGGTTCGCCGTAAATCTGGTCGACCAGGCCATATTCGACCGCCTCAGGCGCGTGCATGTAGCGGTCGCGGTCGAAGTCCTTCTCGATCTGTTCTATTGTCTGGCCTGTGTGTTTTGAGAGGATGTAGAAATTGGAGTTTTGTAGTCGTTCAAGCTCTTTGAACTGAATGCGAACGTCGGGGGTGTAGCCTTGGGCGCCACCACCGGCAGGATGCATGTGGATAGTGCTGTGGGGCAGTGCATAGCGTTTGCCCTTTTCGCCTGCTGCCAAAAGCACAGTGGCCATACTTGCGGTTACACCAACTGCCCATGTCGACACGGGAGCGGGTATCATCTGCATGGTATCGTAGATGGCCAGTCCGGCATAAACCATGCCACCGGGAGAATTGATATACATTTGGATATCGCGTTCAGGGTCTTCATGGTTGAGGAAGAGCAACTGGGCGACGACGGTGTTGGCAACCTGATCACTAATAGGCGTGCCCAGGAAGATGATGCGTTCTTTGAGCAACATCGAATATATGTCCATGGCGCGCTCGCCACGGCCGGTCTGCTCAATTACCATCGGGATAAGAAACTTGGGTTCTTGTACGTTCATAGCTTATTTATCTCGTGACGTGACTCTTGTAAAAGTGTGAAGTGAAAGTCGGTGTTCTTAGTCTGAAGCCAGTTCGAAGGCATCAGTACCATTTTCTAGGACGACGACTGACGATTGAAACTCGCTATTCTTGCGCTCTATCGTTCGTGACCCAGGGCAAAAAATGATGGTCTGATCATGACTTTGGTTTAGTCGTCAGGTAACCGTTCAGGGGGTGTGCGATTTAGGGAGCAAGGATGGTGCGGATTTGTCACAATTGGCAGCGTGGCAGGCTTCGACGAGGTGGTCTAGTACGTTACGCTTTTGCTGCCTCAGAGTGGCAACAAAAGTCATAATGCGTTCGGCAAAGCGGCTGCCAGCATCGCTTTGGGTTCCGTAGCTTACTTTACGCCAGAGTACACCGTGGCGCACCTGTCTTTCGACCAAATTGTTGGTAGGGTCTGCACCGGGAATGTGTACGAAGGTCCACAGGGCGGCTTCCCGTTTAAGGATGTGACGACAACTGCCAGCGGTTTTGGCATGTGAGCAGGAGGTTCCTTGGCGCAGCCATTCACCCACCATCTGTTGGACAGGTTTCATTTTCTCCTGGAAAGTGTCAGTCGTCATCGTTCCCTCGCCTACTTGATGCCACCATTTGAACATCAGGTCACTTTGAGCGAGGATAGCTTGTCCAATACGCTGCGATTCCCCGCCGCGTTCGACGAATGTCTGGAAGTCCCGCTGCAGGTGAGACCAGCATAGTTGGCGTAAGGAGACAGGCCGCCAGTTGTAGGCTGACCAGCGATCAGAGTTCAGAATGCCTTTGAATGTCTCCCCCAGCATTTCTTTGGCTACTTTTCCGCCTCGACTGTCTCGAACAAGAAACACTGTCACCAAGCAAGTGGCTGCTACCCACAGCCAAGCTTTCTCGTCGCTCTCGTACCAGCTAGTCTCGTCCATATGTACCACAGACTGTTCTTTGACATAGTCACGAGCCTCTGTCACTGGTACGCTGATGGCCTCACTGGTACGGCGTTCCTGAGTGGAAACCGATCCCAGGCTGATGTTGGTTTGGAAGAAATCATCCATGATCTCCGCCGTATTTCGCTTGCTCCGTCGATAACGCCCGCTCAACAACGATACCATCGCTTGTAAACGAGGGCCAAATGCCCCCTTGGGTACACCCAGAGGAATATCGGCACAAGTATCGCGACCACACTCTGGGCAAGATAGGGTATGCAAACGGTATTCAACCACCTCTGCCACCACAGGAGGAATTTCTGTAACCTGGTGACGATAGGGATCAGGATCCTTTCCTTCCAAGTCGTGCCCACACTGGCCGCAGACCTCCGGCTTGATGTCGTCACTCTCCTTGACTTGCTCGATTGGCGCCAACTTCCGGGTCGTTCCCTTATGACCTGGTTGACCCCCACGCTTGCGATTACTTTTGATTCCCTCGCTTGTTTTTGGGGGAACATCAGGCCCATCGCTAGAGGGTGGCTTTGATGAGTTGTGTGAGTTGCGGTTTACACGCTCACGCAAATCTGTAATCTCAGCTTCCAACTTTTGCACTTGCATGATCTGTGAAAGCAAGAACTCTTGTACTGCCGCCAGCGTCTGTTCCCATTCTTCTTCCGAAAATGGCATCTGTGCTGGTCTTGTTTCTTGAGACATAATGCTATTCAATCATCTTTGCAGTTGAGTATCATTTGCTGAACGCTAGAAATTGATTAGAATCCAACTGCGAGGGACTAGACTTACCCCCCTGAACGCTTACGTTAATGGCAATGTGAGCGCTACCACATTAGTTGGGAAGTACCTACTCCATTCTACCAGATAAACCTCGTTATGTAGCTTACGGCTTGCTTACAATCTTGTAGCTGCAATGCCGTGCAGGCGAACTGAGCCATTACTGTCAATGACAACTAGTAGTGCCCATGACAACAATTAGAAATACCCATGGTTGAAGGGTAGATAGACTAGGAGTGAGTGCCTAAGGGCCCAGCTTGTGTGTGGCTGCCGTGCTATTGTCCGTCTGATGAATCTTGGGCACATAGCCTAAACGCATCAATGCGCTTTGCACTCCCAAGCGTATGGCCAGGAGCGACTCCGTTTGCACCACTCGTCCCCATTCCCAATTGGAGTAGGGCAATACGCTGTGAATCAACATATGGGGAAAATCCTCACCACCTATGCGAATCCCCAACTTTGTCATCCTGGTTCCATCGGTCTGCATCACTTCCCCAGGCTGATGAACCTGTTCCAAGGTCGATAGCTGCTCTCCGTTCAGGGCTCGCCAATTGCCTACACGCCGTTGAAACGTGCGCAATTGCCCTTCCTGGTATTTGTGCGGATGTCGTTCGCAAAGCCACTCAAACAGCTGCTTCGCTTCCAGCTCTGGTGCCACTTCTAACATCCCTTTTGCCTCTGTCCAATCCTCTGCAAATGGGTCTGAACGGGTACGTCGTCAGATACTTCTGATTCCTCTGACGCCTCAAGTGTAGCCTCAGTTTCGACTTCCTGCTGTGAGGTAGCTTCGGATTCAGCATGAATGGCATGTTGTACGATGTCGTTAGTTTTTTCTGCGATGTATGTGATATCTTCACTTACACCATCGGTTTCTGCGCTCAATTCAGCCCCTTGTTCATCATTGTCATCGGTCTCAGTTTCAGGGTCTTCTTCTGGCTCAGGGGGGGGGGCTTCCGAAACATGCTCGCCGGGTGCGGGCGCCTCTTCACCTTTGGCGACTTCTATTACCAAATCTTCGGCCTTACTGCGTTGGATAAGTGATGTCAGATAATCACGGTAGGGTTCGGATGCTTCAAGTTGTTCCCCAAGGTTTTCAAGTTGTTCCTCATCATGGCCAACGGCGTCGACTAAAAACTGATCCAACTCATAATCACTCACCGGGAACTGCTCAACTTCGGCGACGGCATCGAGTACCAACCGGCGTTCGAGTCGGGTTTTGGCGGTGGGGCGCAGTTCTTCGCGATACTCTTCGGCTGTTCGTCCTTGCATATGCAGAAATTCCTCCGTCGATTCAATGCCATACATCATACGATAGAGGTTTTCCCGTTCTGATGTGACGACGCTGATTTCTTGCTCGATCGCTACATTGGGATAGGCGAGCGTTGCCTGCTCGACCAAGGCGACGACTACTTTTTTATGGTAGGTAGTTTCGGCTACCGAATTCAGTTGCCTGATTACATTTTCACGTATGGCGGACTCAAATTCTTCGAAGGTGTCGTACTCGCCGGTGGCTAGGGCCAGGTCATCATCCAATAGGGGCAAGTCTTCACTTTTTACTGCCTTCACCTCCACAGTGAATACACCTTGTTGGCCTGGCCAGGGAGTGCTGCTGTCATCAGCAAAGTCTATCGTAAATCGCTTGCTCTCTCCGTCCGTCATGCCGATGAAGGCTGCATCGAACTCGGGCGCCAATGTAAAATCTTCTTCGTCGGGCACGACATCCCAATCGTCGTTGTCTAGTATCACTGCTTCGCCGACATTTGCCTTGATGCTGATCGTGACGAGATCGCCGTATTCGACCGCACGTTCGGCCGGCATCCAGGTTTTATGCTCTTCCCAGATTTCGCCGATCCTTTCTTGCATGGCTTCGTCGATAGCCTCTTCGCTTGGCGCCTCGAACGGTAGGCGCAGGTTGCGATAATCGCTGACGTCGGTTTCAGGGGGCATGGGGATCGCGATCTGGTAGGTCAGAGGATCAAAGGTGATCTCCTTCAGTTCAGCCGGGCCATAAGGATCGACATCAACGGTATCGAGTGCTTCTTTGTAAACATCCTGTCCTATGTTGTCCGCTACTTTTTCCAGGATCGCTTCGCGCCCGAAACGGCCGACAACCACATGGTAGGGGGCCTTACCTGGCCGGAATCCGGGAATACGAACTTGTTTCGCCAGCTTGCGCGCTTCCTGCCGCATGGCTTTTTCAACACGTTCGTCAGGCACTTCAACGATAAGGAGGGTTTGTTGGTCTTCAATCGTTTGCTGTGTGATCTTCAGGTCTGTCATGAAAATGAACTTCTTTTGGAATGGTCTATGTGATTCGGGACAGTCTAATCCTGCCCGATATTTGACGGGTGTGTCCTAAATGAGTTGGAGACATAATGTGTCGCTAGGATTCGACCTGGATTCGTCAACGTAACTCCCCGTTTCGGAAGTTCAGAAGGCCTGAACCGGCCTCCAAACATGTTAGT
>PIVW01000839.1 GCA_003353825.1 Chloroflexota bacterium | reverse complement strand
CAGACCGATTATCGCTATACAGGCCAGCGCCAGGAAAGCGAGATCAAACTGTACGACTACATCTCGCGCTGGTATGATTATCGGCGAGGGCGGTTTGTGCAGGCTGATACGATTGTGCCTAATCCTGGGAATCCGCAGTCGCTCAATCGTTACAGCTACGTCGAAAATCGACCGTTAGTTTACACGGACCCCACCGGTCATTACCTCATCAAAGATGATCCAGACGATGTACAGTGGATACTGCCCCCTGCACAAAGCCCAACAGGAACAGCGATCGGTCTCGAAGTTTGGGATGAGGTAGCCACATTCGAACCAGCGACGACAGCCGAATTTTTGACGATCGTTGCTCTTCCATTTATCGGTGCGGCTGTGGTAGTAGGTGGTGTTGCTGCCGCTGAACTTGCCTTCATCGCTTCGGCACCTGCAACCATCGAAGGCGCAATAACTACAACGTCAGCAGCCTGTGCGGATACTGAATGTACAAACGAGATTCAGGAAGTCAACACGGGAATCAATGTTGTCTACAGGCTCGTTGAGAACGGTGTAACTCGTTACGTCGGTATTACAAACGATTTTGGTAGACGCGCTGCAGAGCATCTAGGCCAACGAGGATGGCAGGTTGAAAGAATCCCCAGTCTTGATCGTCTTAGCAGGGAAGATGCTAGAGCTGTGGAGCAGGTTTTTATCCAGATTTATGGATTGTCGAACTTACACAACCGGATCAATAGTATTGCCGCAACGAATGATATATATTCACAAGCAGTTAGAAGAGGGGTTGAAATACTGGAGACCATTGGTTTTCCTAGCAACTGGAGTTTTATACCATGAAACAACCACGTGTTCAGGTAGGTAATGTATTTGAGATACCATTATCGGATGGCAAGATAGCCTATGGACAATATGTTTATAGAGATCAGCGAAACGGTCCAATCATACAAGTATTCGAGACCACATCGAATACCCGTATTGGCTTCGATCAAGTTCAGGAGCAATTAATCCATGCAAAACTACTTTTTCCTCCAGTAGCAACCGGATTATTCGCAGCTATACGAACTGGATTGTGGAGGGTAATTGGGCATATTCCAATTAAGGATTTCAAATATCCCAGATTTATCTCAGTGTTTCATGAAAATTATCAACCCATGAGCGACTGGTTTCTGATTGAGTTAAACGAGGACGTTCGTATTGGAAAGCGACTTCCTGAAAAGTACAAAAATCTTGAATTATTAACAGTGTGGAGTCCCTACGACATTGTTCATCGCATTGAAACAGGTGAGAATCCATACACAGAGATGATTAGAAAGGGATAGGATAGTTGTTTTGACATGGCCCAAAAATACCCCACAAAATTCATCAGTAGAGGGTTCTATATGTTGCTTCGTGAGTGCTGTTATCGATAACCCTTGGCTCAGGCGAACACACTCTGCGTATTTACGGAGGCCGACCCAACTCGCGCCTGGACCTGATCGAGCTCAACCAGTCATCGACCCCCAGCTATAGCTTCAGCGCCTGCATAGCGGGCATGCAGCAGGTCGAGTCCGCCCAATCGCTCGAGGGCGGCAGCAAAACCGAAATCAGCCAAGCCGCCGTTGTCAACGAAGAAACTTCCGCCGTCGGCGGCTACACCAAATACTACTACGCGGGCGGCGACCTGGTAGCCTTCAACCGCAGCAGCGGCTACGGCCAGAACTACGGCACCCGTTATGTGTTCGGCGATCACCTGGGCAGCACCAGCCTGGTCATAAACGGCGGCGGTGAGGTACTATGGGTAGACTACTTCAAACCTTTTGGCGGCTACCACTACACCTGGAGCAAATGGGCGGATGGCAGCGTCCCCACCAATCGCCAGACCGATTATCGCTTTACAGGCCAGCGCCAGGAAAGCGAGATCAAACTGTACGACCACA
>PIVW01000007.1 GCA_003353825.1 Chloroflexota bacterium | reverse complement strand
TCGTGCGTTTATTCGGTCACCCCTTCACCTTACCACCGTGTCACCCAGCCACTTTGTCACTCAACCTTGTATCTGTCGCCCAAACCTCGCGGCTAGCTATCCAATGCTCATGCCACTATTACGTATGGATTAACTTGCTGGGTGTCGTAGAGTCATACCCGTATCATACAAACGCGCTTTCATACCCGCCGCTCTGGTGAATGATCTGTCATCGGGGCGGCGGTTGTTATTCATGTTTTTATCATGTGGAGCCGCTATACTGGTTTGGACGCGTGGTCTGCCGGTCGTGCGCTTATCCAGTCACGCCCTCACCTTGCCACCGTGTCACCCAGCCACCTTGTCACTCAAGCTTCTATCTGTCGCCCAAACCTCGCGGCTAGCTCGCACATAGGCTTGTTTCGCCGTTCATGTCACAGGCATTAAGCCTGAGTGGGATGAGGATACTGCCACTTGGGCGCAGGCAGAGAGCGGATCGTACTGGCAGACAGCAGGTGCACAAGGCGGTCTCGACCGTACCGATTCTGTGGATAGCAAGCTGGTCGATTATACAGATATCGGAACCTGGCTGCACTTCGACGTCACCAACTTGGTCTCAGCCGGCTACACCTCTTTCATTGAGCTGAGTGAAGAGGGAGCGAAGTCAATCATACATGCTCATGTGACTTCTTCGTCTAAGCGGCCTGAATCTTTACAGACACTTCCTGGTGACTACAGACGTTAACAAGGAACAGGAGCGGCTGTACGGCCCCAAACGGGTACATAAAGCGCAGATTTTAGATTGGATTGGTATGGAGCTGAGAAGGAATGATACGGTGGTGGAGATGACCACCACCACCTGGGAAATGGTCTACCTGCTGGAGGGCCATGTGGACTCGGTGACGGTGGTGGAAACGCCGGACCATATCGAGTATCATCTATTGGCGGCCTGCCCTCATTGCCAGACGGATTTACCAACCGGCGTTGACTGCGATCTGATTGGCGCTGCAACCAGAAGTCCTCGCCTTCATGGACGACTTCAATGTGCCTTTCGACAACAATCAAGCCGAACGGGATATTAGAATGGTAAAGGTCAAACAGAAGGTCTCAGGCTCCTTCCACACCCAAAAGGGTGCTGACACTTTCTGTGCAATTCGTAGTTACATCTCCACCGTACGTAAACAGAGTGGGTCTGTCATTGATGCCATGCAGCAGGCCCCTGACGGTCACCCTTTTTCAGTGTACCTGCCTTAGCCTTGAATAGTTACCGTTTGTCAAGAAAAAAGGTGTGACACGGGCGCCAGGAATGCCAATAAAAAAGAGGATCGACATGAAGGAGTGCAGCATTTCGGCGCCATGGCTGAGTTGAAGAGTGAAACAAAGCTTGCTAGAATCGGAGGGAGGATTTTTACTAATGGCAAGCTACGAACCGATGTATATCGATCTCTTACGCAAAGGCACGCTGAAACATCGCGTTGATCAGGCGCATGACTTGCTCAAGCAGTGTGACGCCTGTGCCTGGCACTGCCCGGTAGATCGAACGGCAGGAAAACTGGGCGTGTGCAAGATCGGCCTTCGAGCCAGGGTTTGCAGCTACGGGCCCCACCTGGGAGAAGAGGACCCTTTGCGGGGCCGGCGGGGATCGGGCACGATCTTTTTTGGAGGATGCAATCTCAAATGCCAGTATTGCCAGAATTACGATATCAGCCAGTTCCCCACCGGCTATGAAGTCGACGCCGATGCTCTGGCGACGATCATGCTGGAATTGCAAGACCAAGACTGTCACAATATCAACTTCGTGTCACCCAGCCACGTGGCGCCGCAGATACTGGCCGCCGTTTACGCTGCTGCAGAAGCGGGATTGCGACTGCCCCTGGTCTACAACAGCGGTGGTTACGATTCGCTGGAAATGCTGGGACTGCTGGATGGGGTGATCGACATCTACATGCCCGACATGAAATATGCCGATGCTACACTGGCGCGGCGCTATTCGAAGATCAAGGATTACCCGCAAATCAATCGGGCGGCTGTGAAAGAGATGCACCGCCAAGTCGGTGATTTGCAGATCAATGCGCAGGGACTGGCGGTGAGAGGTTTATTGGTCAGGCATCTGCTGCTGCCGGACAATGTGGCGGGCACAGAGGATATCCTCCGCTTTTTGCATGACGAGATTTCACCCCAAACCTATCTCAACCTGATGGATCAATACCGACCGGCCTACCGTACCCACCATTATCCTGAACTCGAGCGGCCGCTGCGGTCTGCCGAATATGCAGCGGCCCTGCGAGCGGCACAAGAGGTCGGGTTACAACGACTGGATGAGCGACGCCCCTTGCGCTGGCGTGGCATCTGATCAAAACCCTGTGTTATCCTATCACTATGTCCGATATCCCCAACCCTAAAGATGCTGCCGAGTTACTCAATCAACTACGGCGCCAGGAGGAACTGAGCCATCGCCATGTTGAAGGTCAGGCGCTCCCACCGCAGATGGCTATGTTCCGCACCTGGCAGGCTCAACGACTATCCGTCACCCATGCCGATTTTTTGGAAAGTAAACGCTACGGTCGGGCTAGTCGCTTCTTTTTGGATGACATTTATGCAGCCAGGGATTTCTCACAGCGCAATCATGATATCGAGCGCATGCATGGTTTCATGCTGCGTTTCTTGCCCGCCGCTGTGCTCGCCACGCTTACCAATGCCATCGAACTGAATAGCCAGACTGAAGAGCTAGACGCTAATTTACTCACTGTGCTCATCGAGGAATTGGAGGTAACCGACAGTTTAACTGCCGAACAGTATGCCGAGGGCTATCGTATCTGCGACAACTATACCGAACGCCAATACCAGATCGAACTCACTGCCGAAGTGGGGTACGGTATCGAACGCCTGGTGCGCATCCCATTCATCGGTTTGACTTTACGCATGGCCAAACGTCCAGCGCTCAGAGGTGGCTGGTACGAGTTGCAGAGTTTCCTTGAACGCGGCTACAAGGCCTTCAAGCACATGGGCAAGGCCGGTTATTTTTTGGATACTCTCAAGCAGCGCGAGCAACAGATTCTGGATCAGATTTTTGCAGGAGAGCCGAATCCATTTGAGTAATGTATACTGAGTAGATCGCAAGATGCGGCGTGTGGATCGGTAGCCGATAGACCGGACTATGTCGTCAATCGAACATCGCGACGCAATCTGCCTGGGTGACAGGTCTACAGGTTTCCTGGTTTACGGCGTGGTGACATACCTCACGCCACTTGTGCTACAATGCAGGGACACAACCTCCGACCGTTCTCTGTCCCCCGAACAACATCTTGCGCGCCGTCCTGATCCGTAACCCCATCGCCGGTGATCCCAATCGGCAACACGCCCTCAAGCTGGCAATCGACACTTTCGCCAGTGCCAATTGGCGGCTCGATGTCCGCCAAACCCAGCATAAAGAACACGCTCGCGTGCTGGCAGAGATCGCAGCCAAACAGGGTTACAGCAACATCATCGTCGCCGGCGGAGATGGCTCTATCGGCCAGGTTGCACATGGGATCGTCCACTCCGGCAGAGAAGATGTGCGCATGGGCATCATCCCTCTGGGCACAGGCAATGTCTTTGCTCGTGATATGGGCTTACCCTATCCCACCTCATCCAAAGACCCGGCCACCATGCGTGCGGCACAGATCATCTTAAATGAAGAACCCACACCCATCGACATCGGCATGGCCAACGGCAACGCTTTTATGTGCTGGGCGGGCTGTGGAATCGACGCCACCGTCAGCGAAATGGTTGAGAACGAGTACGCCTTTAACAAACGAAGTTCGCCGCTGAGAACGTACGGCCGCCAACTGCTGCAAGCGTTGCGTACCTATGAGCCGCCATACATGCAGATTACAGTGGATGGGCAAGAGAAACACGAAGGACGTTACTATCTTGCAATCGCCAGTAATATCGCCTTATACGCCCGCTACCTGCTCCTCACGCCAAGAGCCTACCTGAATGATGGTTACCTCGACCTCTTGATCCTTGACGCTGAACAGATCATACGATTCGCCTATCTCGCCCTCAAGACCATTGTTTATCCCCCGGCCCGAGATCGGCGTATCCTGCGCCATCGTTTTCGAAAAATAACGGTAGAATGCGAAACGTCACTCCCCTACCATCTCGACGGTGATCCGCTCGGCGTCGCCCCCTTTCAGATCGAAGTAATACCCCGATGCCTGCCGGTGTTCCTCGACCCGCAAAAAGCGCAGAAGCGTCTGGTCTGATCTATCACTCCGAGGTTTGTAGTAAGCGCTTCAGCGCTGTAATCAGCACGACAGCGCTAAAGCGCTTGCTACGAACACAACACTTGCACCAAGTTTATTACATGCCAGATATCCTAACCGTCAGTCAATTAACTGACCATCTTAGCACCCTACTACGCCAGGACGAACGCCTCTCCGATCTCACAATCACGGGCGAGATCAGCAACCCCCTGCTGGCGAAATCAGGGCATTTCTATTTTTCGATGAAAGATGCCGGCGCCACGGTCAGTTGTGTTATGTGGCGAAACGCCGTGCGAAGGCTGTTCGAGATACCGCAAGAGGGTCAGAGTGTTATCGCCCATGGTCGGGTGGATATTTACGCGCCACGTGGGCAACTTCAGGTTGTGGTCGACGCCCTGCGCGCCGAAGGGGGCATCGGCGAACTCTATCGCCGTTTCGAGGAGATCAAAACGCGTTTGCAGGCTGAGGGCTTGTTCGAACCCGAACGCAAACGGCCGCTTCCGGCCCTGCCGAGACGCGTAGGCCTGGTGACATCGGGTACAGGTGCGGCCCTGCGTGATATCCTGCGCACATGGCAACAACGTTGGCCCCTTGTAGACGTGTTACTCGTACCCAGTCTGGTACAGGGCCTGCAAGCTCCTGCGGCCTTGCAAGCGGCTTTGTACAGGCTCTACGCCAGAGATGACATCGATCTAATCGTGATCGCTCGTGGTGGTGGTTCGATCGAGGATCTATGGGCGTTCAACGATGAAGGGCTTGCCCGTCTCATTGCCCAAGCCGCGGTGCCTGTGGTCAGTGGTGTTGGTCACGAGACAGATTTTACCATCGCCGATTTCGTGGCCGACCTGCGGGCGCCGACGCCCACAGCGGCTGCGGCTGCCGTCACACCCGACAAGGATACCATAAAAGCCGGGATCGAAAGCACCAAAACGCGCCTGGCTGAACTGACACTCGAAGGCGTGAATCGGCGCCGTTTGGACATCGAGCGTTTGGGATCTGCAGTTAGCCGCCACTCGCCCCACTATGCTATTGACCAAAAGCGCCTTATGCTCGACGATCTGGATCGACGCTTGAGTCGCAGCTTGCAGGAGCGTGTCGCCCGTCTGCGTCTGGCCTTGGAGAGCGACGAACAACGCTTACATGCCCTTAACCCCACCGCTGTACTGACCCGAGGCTATGCCATTGTGCAGGATGCGGATGGCCAGGTAATTCACGCCACCACACAAGTTCACGGCGGTCAATCGTTGCATGTACGGGTTAGAGATGGCAGTTTTCCTGTGACGGTTGATCCAAAAATGTAGTGTCCATTCAAAGAGGAAATCGACATTAACATATACGATTCAACAGGATTTCATGTGCTTGATACAGATTTCGACTGATACGTGAAACGTAAAACGTGAGATATGACCTGGCAAGACGACGTCACGTTTCACGTTTTCACGACATACAACCACAGTCGCTTTCGCCGCGTATTGCGGTCCACTGTTTAACCAGTACCTGGTCTACTAGTACATCGTCCACCCTCCCCCACTCTCTTCAAAATCTATGAACACAATAAAACCCTCCGAACTGACATTTGAACAAGCCCTGGTAGAATTGCAAGAGATCGTGAGCGAGCTTGAGAGCGGTGACAGCACTTTGGAAACCAGCCTCGCACGCTATGAACGTGGTGTGCTCTTAGGGCGCCGCTGTAACGATCTACTGGATAAAGCGGAGTTGCGCGTGCGCGAACTCTTAGCCAATGGTGACGAAGTTGATTTCGGTGGTCCGCTCGACAGTCGCGCTTAGTCTGAAGCTGGCCAAGGCCTATCTGAAAATCGGGTCCCCGATCATTTCTTGCTCTTCGCAACCTCCGTCGCTACAATAGTTCCACACCCTCCTCTATTTTATGAACACTGAACACGCCCTTATGGCTCATAACCAACCCTTTCTGGGGACAATACTGCAGCCCCGACAAGGCATTGGCGCCGGACTGGTAGCTGGCGCCGGCATGATCATTGTCTGGACTGCGGGCGCCGCAGTTTTTGGTCCTGGTGTTGCCTCGTCGATCAACACGATCGCCGCAACATTTGTGGGTGATTCAGCCATTGGCTTGAGTTGGCAGCTTACGGCGACAGTCGTGGGATTGCTTATCCATTACGTGCTCAGTATCCTGTTAGGGGTTCTCTTTGCAGCTTCCCTGGATGGGCTTGACCACCGTAACACGCTGGTGGTCTCTACCTTCTACGGTTTTACGATTTGGTTTGTATCCAGTTTCATCATCATTGGCGGCTGGTTCAATGACATGATCGTCAAATATAGCCGTACATGGTGGGGCTTGCTGGCTTATCTGATCTTCGGCCTATTATTAGGTGTTTTTGCCGTACACCGGGGAACACCGCCCCCAGTGCTCTCTCCTGATTGAGGTTTTGGCGATGACTGCCACCGACATCCCCTTCTGCGAACGATACTGCGTCAAACCAGGCACACGCGTCGATCTCAATGTTGTTGATGCTAATGAGACGGGAGATTTCAAGAGTAAAAGACAGGCGAAGAGTGCACTCAAACATCTGCGCGAAGACCTCATCAATCTGCAAGAGCGCTTCTACGCCTGGGATAAACGTAGCCTTCATGAAGATGTACTGGTGGTGCGAGTACACGATCTCGTCCCCGAAAGCGTCTGGTGCAAGCGCTACGATGAAATCAACGCATTCGAGAAGCTCTTGGTCGACAGCGGCGCCACCATCCTCAAATTCTACTTGCATATCTCCAAAGATGAGCAGGCACGACGATTGCAGGCTCGTCTGGATGACCCGGATAAACGCTGGAAATTTTCGAAAGGCGATTTGAAAGATCGAGCGTTGTGGGATGATTATCAGACAGCGTTTACCGATGCCATAAGCTTATGCAGTACAGCGCATGCGCCATGGTATGTCATACCGGCCAACCACAAATGGTATCGTAATTATGTGATCGCCAACATCTTGGTCGAAACTCTCAAGCAACTCAATCCGCAGTTTCCAGAGCCAGAAGAAGGGCTCGACGATATCGTGATTGTATAATAAGGACCTAGGACAGAAATAATATGCGGAATTACGTCCTGAATTGACGATAGAGTTCCGTAGGTTATGTGATTCTCGGTCCTGAGCGAAGGATTATTATGACTGATACACCAAAGAAACCCAATCGCAAGCGCCGCCGCCGCCGCCGCAGAAATCCGGGAACAGAACGTAGTAGTGAAAAGACGCAGCAGTCGCAGAACCAGCCCTCCGCGAAGTCGGCGTCATCCAATCCCAAAAAAGATCGGTACAAGGGCGATCGTCGACGCTCCCAGCGAACGAATGTCCGTTCGAAGGGATATCGAGGAGAACAAAGCTCGAAACTGGTTGTGCACAGACAGCACGGTAAGAATATGGATATCTCACCTCTTAATCCGGATATCTTCATCTATACCCATACTTTGCGCCCTCGTAGCTTATTGGATGATTATCAGACGGGCCCCGGTGTCGCCGAGCGTATGTTATATGAAAATGGCGGTGCAGATGAATAGTGTGTAGCCTGATCTATGGCGCCTGAGTACCCCCGCCCGCCCACCAATTACCGCAATATCCGAAGCCGGCAAGACAGAGCCTTCTTATGGCTCGTTATCGGAGCGTTGCTGATTGTGGGCGGGGGCATGATCTATCTGATCTACGGACAGGGTGCTCTGTTCACAGCCTTACTGTGTCTGATCCCGACTGTGGGTTTGATTCTCGTCCTGTGGGGGTTGCTGACACTTATCGAGCGTTGGCTAAAGGACTGATCCAGGACACTAGTTCATCCTGCCGTCTTGTTCTAGCGGAAAATGGGGAATGGGTCGCTGGCAAAGAGAATGATCAAGGTGAGCAAAGCGATTATGCCCAAAACCCAACGTATTCCCCGAATGGGGATGGCGTCGTTCAGAGTAGGTGGATGGCGCAAACCCAATAACATAACCAGTAATGCCCAGATATACCACGAGAACCAGCCGGTGCTCCATCCCAACACCAGTAGAACAATTACCGATATAATGCTTAACCAATAAGCACGTCTGCCAAAAAGGGCATAGGCTACATGCCCGCCATCCATCTGACCCGCAGGCAATAAATTGATGGCCGTGATAAAGAGGCCGACATAGGCAGCGAAACTTATAGGGTGTAGTATGAGGTGGTGGCCGGGAGGCGTGCCCCGTACGAATTCGGTCAGCCAGACTAGTCCCTCCATAAGCAGGCCGTTGCCATAAAACGATTGCTGGAATCGAACTGGGGACAGGATCAGACCTGCGGCAAAGAGGGGGAGAGCGACGGCTAATCCAGCCAACGGACCCGCAAGACCGACATCAAACAAGGCACGACGATTCGGTACTGGAGCCTTCATACGAATAAAGGCGCCCAATGTCCCTAAACCAAGCGGCGCCGGAATAAAATAGGGCAGGCTCGCATCGACACCATGTAACTGTGCCACGAAGTAATGGCCCAATTCGTGGGCGCCTAGCACCAGCAGCAGCGTCGCAGCAAACAGGAAACCCGCCATGATAGGAGGGATGATATCGCCAAACAGACCATTTGCTGCCAGGAACGTCCCTACCAGCATCGTGCTAACCATCGTAGCAAGCAGCAGAATCAGATTGAGCCAGGGAAAGCGCGAGGCATGGGCACGTTCAGCCTGGGTGGGGGAGGCAAACATCAGGGAGGTTGAGTCAGGCATTTGGTGTGAAGTATGGTTCAATAGGATTTCGTGTGGTTCTAGAGAAACCGTGTTGCGTGTTAGTTGTGCTGGCTGATCACGCCTTTCAAGCAGGGGGCACACGATTTCCGAAAGCGCCTGAAATGAAGTGTTCAAGAAGGTTGTGCGTTGGTGGGCGCCATTCGTTAAACGACCTGCAGTCGCCCCTACTAAGGGGTTCAACGTTATGGTGAGTTGTTTCCAGTCATCAGGCAGGGGGTGCAGCACCCTAGGTTACTGGCAATGACAGAATACTGTGTGCGGCCCACCTACGGTTGCCAAGACAATCGCTCTTCAATCCAACCGCGGGTGATAAACTCAGGTTCTCTTGTAACCCGTCCATCGAGCGGGCCTGGCAAGGCGAACATCCGACGCTGATTTCCACCATTGGCATTCATCACCCAAATGGACCACTGCCCATCTCTGTCAGAGGCAAAGGCGATATAGCGGCCGTCAGGTGACCAGGTCGGAAGACCATCGTTGGCGGCATTCTCTGTTAGTCTTTTCAAACCGGAACCATCGACCTGGATTCGATAGATCTCCCAACCATTATCCCGCTGAGACATAAAGAGGATGACATTGCCGTTGGGTGATGCAGCAGGTGCAGTTGCTGATCCATCCTCTACAACCATGATCCTATTCGATCCATCACCATTCATGACGGCAATACCCGAAGCCGGGAAGGTCGTACGATAAATAATGCGTCCATCCGGCATGGCTGATGGCATTTCACCATAGACTGCAGAACCACCCTCTGTGAGTGTCTGCTCGTCGCCTGCATGGAAATCCACCCGATAAACCCGCGACTGCCGATCGCTCTCTCTACGTGAGAAAAAGAGTAAGTGACCACCGTCAGCCGTCCAGGCTGGTGTGGCATCTTCGAGAAACGTACTCAACCGTTTGAGTCCGGTGCCATCAAGATTCACAGTTTCGATCCCGCGTTCATCTGATTTCCACCTGCGGAAGGCCAGATCTCGTCCATTGGGGCTGCGGCTTGGCTGGCTGGCGTTATCCATAACCAATTGCTGGGCTGAACCGTCGATGTTGGCGATAAAGACATCATACGTGGCTTTGGTTGTATTGAAAACGGGAAAGGCAATGCGCCCTTCGGGTGGCGGTAGCGGAGGTGGTTTGCGTGTGGCTGTCGCCCGTGTCTTTGTCGGCGCCGCTTCAGCGGTCGCTGTGGCTTGACTGGCTGCCCGATTTTTGACGCGTGCCGTTGCCGTGATCTGTACGATTGCCGTTTTGGTAGCTTGGGCGTCAGGTGTTTCTGTGGCGGTTTCGGTCGATATGACGGTGGGTGTATGGGTGGTGGTTTCCGTTGGCGTTGCAGTGGGTTCTTCCATCGGCACAGGGCTTGGCGAATCGGTGGGGATGATGATGATGGGTGTATTCGTAGCCGCAGGTGGTGTCCAGGTGGGGGTTGGCAGCGTTGGGGTTTCCGTACGTATAGGGGTCGTCGTTGGACTTGGTTTAGGTGTGTTCGTTGCAGGATAAGGTGTCGATACCTCTGCTACAGAAGCAAACGTAGGAGTATACGTTGGCACCAGGGTGATGACTGGAACGGCGTCGTTTTGGGAACCATTGCCTGTGCCCATTGCCTGTGCCAGGAAATAAGAAATGGGTTTTGCCGACGTAACGGTTTCGACCACAGCTAAAGAGACGACACAAACGATCAAAAACCCTAGCAGCATGACAACGGCCAATAGCGCCTGGGCACGTGGTGGTGCACTCTTTTGGGGATCTTGAGACATGGTAAATGGTAACTCCGACATCTTTGGGACTGGTGACCGAGCCTAATGCCGTATTGACTGCTGGCAAAAAGAGCGGCTCTTGCACCGAATAACAGGCCCTATTCTATGCCACTAGCTCCGGCAACACCAACCATACACCCTTTGCATCGGCCACTGTCACATCGTCGACCAGCATTTTACGCTCGACCAGAGTCTGTAGAACCGAACTCATATCCTTGCGCGACCACTGCAGGATCTTGCCAGCGTCTGCACTTGTGGCGGCACCAACCGCTCTAAAAAAGAGCGACGCCAGATGTATTCGAGCCTCAATGCGAGAGATAGACCGCGCCCTTGCGGGTAATTGTGGATACCAACGATGAACGCATTCATACTTGAAGCTGTATCGCCAGGCGCCTGTTCGAGCGACACCCACCGGCAGGATCTTGAAATCACGTTGTAGATAAGTGAGTGCCCGCTCGAAAGAACTGTTACTGGCTTTGCCTGTCATACGGCTTTTTCGGCGCAGTGTGACAGTATCAAGTGGACCCTCCAGTAATGCATCATAGATGATCTTAGCTTCGTGTGACAGCTTACCATCCAGGTACTGGTCAAGATAATCCTCCTCTGGATCACCATAGTTTTCACTGAGTGCATAGAAATAGGGTGCTGTATCCAGAGAGATCATCGTGGCTTTTCCCCTGACGACCTTTGCGTAATACCACCATCGTTTATCTAAAGCTTGATCTTTCCATCCCCAGGTGATGTGCCCCGGATCATCGTGATCATTTGCTACAGATCGCGCCCCTGCCACAGCTGCCCACAGGCTGGGAAGTGTCACCCCCGAAATCGGCCAAAAATGTATAAATCCTCTTGTATTGACAAAGTCGACAGCATCGGCTGGGGTCTTAATGCATAGCTCTGGCGCCAAGCAAAATGTAGCTTGACGATAACCGGCCAATCTTTCAGGATCGAGTACAATGGTTGTAGTCAACAATTCACCTCTTTTGGGTCTGCATCCGAACTCACACCTGCGGCCTGCTAAATGCCGCCTGCCCCAACGGGGACTGATTTTCTCAGAGCGGTCGGGGAATAATCGCTAGACGTGTCTTATCGCTTACTTATCCGTCTTCAAGGATAGCACAGTCAGTACGCCGATGCTATTTGAGCAGGTTGACACTATTCGCATCTGACCTTTCAGCCCGACATAACTCAAAACACAAAGTTTCTTTTTACAATTACCAGGCGTTGGGCTAGAATGATTTGATTCTTTTCACTCAAGGCTTTGTCAGCAAAATAATGATCCAGTTCAACCTGAAAAAGCCTCAAGCGAATTCCTCAATAACGCAAAACTCTGGATCATTATTTCTTGGAATTCGCCCAACCCAATCAGAGTAACCATGACGGACTATCAAAGAGTCCTTTTAGAGATCTTCGAACACGTCGATTACAGTCGTTCTCGACAGATACCTTACAACGCCAGCACCTATAACCTCGACCGCATGCGGGAATTGTGCGAACATCTGGGGAATCCTCAAGATCAATATCCATCTTTGCACATTGCCGGTAGCAAAGGCAAAGGTTCGACAGCCGCTATGACCACCGCTATCTTGCAAGCGGCTGGTTACTGCACCGGTCTTTACACATCACCCCATTTGCACAGCTTCCGCGAGCGTATGCGCATCGACGGCGAACTGATTACACAAGAACAACTCATTGAATTGTGGAGTCATGTCCGGCCCGTTGTGCGATCGCTCGAACGTACAACGACATTCGAGATCATCACCGCCCTGGCGTTTATGCATTTCAGCCGTTCTCATGTCAGTTGGGCCGTGATGGAAGTCGGATTAGGTGGACGTCTCGACGCCACCAACGTAATACAATCTCAAGCATGCGCTATCACTTCACTCAGCTACGATCATACTGACCTGTTAGGTCATACGCTCAGCCTCATCGCCTTTGAAAAAGCAGGCATCATTAAATATGGTAACCCTGTTGTCGTAGGACCGCAAGCGCCGGAAGCTATTTCGGTGATAGAAGATGTGGCAGAACAGACTGGCGCCAAATTATGGCATGTCGGAGATGCTCGCGAGCATCAGAATGGTTTAAAGAAAGCGCCTGACTGGCGTTGGATTCTGCATAAAGCTGACTCATCCGGCTTATGGTTGGATATCGCCGGCCCAGATGTGAAGATAAATGATATCGCCGTTCCCTTGATGGGATACCACCAGGCCGCTAATGCAACTGTTGCCGTTGCCCTTGTCCATACGTTACGCCAATCGGGCATCGAGATACCGGTCGCTGCCATGCGCGATGGTCTTGCACAGACCTATTGGCCTGGCCGCCTGGAGCGCCTTAATGAGGAACCGCTCATCATTGTAGATAGTGCGCACAATGGCCAGAGTGCGGAGCGGCTCGAACATTCTTTGCAATTGTTCAACTATAAACGGCTGATATTGATTTTCGGTGCGTCGGCTGATAAGGATATCCAAGGCATGCTTGCGGTTTTGGCGCCACAAGCAGCCGCCATCTTGGTGACCCGCAGTTTTCATCCGCGTGCCGCAGAACCGGAACAATTGGCCGAACTGGCGCGAGAGATCGCCCCAGATGTACCGGTTCATGTATTCGACGATGCCATTCCGGCCTTGGAACTGGCGACCTCTTGGGCAGACAAAGAGGACCTCATTCTGGTAACCGGCTCTATATTTGTGGTCGCAGCGGCGCGCGAGGCATGGCGCGACATCAGCCCCGGTTCATTGCCGCCAAAGGACTGGGCCTATCAAGCCGAGCCTATCGATGGTGAATTTGCACCCATGTTGAAAGATAGCTCACAGCACACACCTGATAGCTTCTGACCGCATATTCTACCTGCTACCTGCTACTTGCTACTTTTTTCCCTTGCCCAACGGGACCTGATTTCCTCAGCGCAGTCTGGGAACCATCGCCAGGTCCTTCCCGTACCCTCTTTTACGTACATCATTAATTATTAGGAGATGAATTGATGAGGGATTAGAGGTTTTCGTCATTGCCATTCATGAATCCTCTCTGATCTCTGATCTCTAATAACCGACCCTATGGATCAACACGACTTTGACCGCTTTGCCTGGAACCTGAGTGAAGAATTCACTTTTCTCAGCGCTACCTTACAAGGAGGTGAACTAGACGACATCGATATGCCATACCAGATTGCGGAGGATCGTATCGATGAATATCCGGTTGTCGCTTCTATCGACACCATCGTTTTTCCCAAATTGGCCGCCCCATTATTTATAGGCAGAGATTTTTCGCGTCGCGCCGTTGAAGCGGCTCAAGATGAAGATCTACCCCTGCTGGTTGTGGCGCAACGGGACCCTAACATTGAGTTGCCTACAGTATCTGATCTTTACGCGATGGGGACTGAGGTGACCATTGGCCGCGTCTTGCGCATGCCAGATGGTACGCAAAGTGTCTTTTGTCACGGCGAATTTCGTGTTGAGATCCTCGAAGCCGTACATGAGCGCCCCTACTTACGCGTCAAGGGTCGTCGTCTCATCGAGCCGGTCGTAATTGAGGAAGATATTGATATCTTGATGCGGGCTGTGCTCGTTTTATACGAGAAGATCGTGTTTCTCAGCCAGAATATTCCTGAAGAAGCCCTTGTAGCAGCCATGAATCTTGAGGACCCAGGCTGGTTATCTGACCTTATAACTTCAACGCTTAGCATATCTATCTCTAAACGACAGGCTGTTCTGGAGATGCTGGATTCGATCACTCGACTCAGACAAACCAGTATAACCTTGGCAGAAGAACTCGATGTTCTTGAACTGGAGAACCAGATCCACGAACAGGTCCAACAGCAAATGGACCATTCTCAACGCGAGTATTTTTTACGCGAGCAACTGCGTGCTATTCAAGAGGAATTGGGTGAGGGAGATGAATTCAATCGTGATGTATTGGAGTTACGCCAACGCATAACCGAATTCGAAGTACCGGAAGAAGTCAGGGCTAAGGCCGAGAAAGAACTGGCTCGGCTTGCAGCCATGCCCTCGATGGCGCCTGAAAGTGGTGTAGTGCGCACTTATCTGGAATGGATACTCGACTTGCCATGGGGCGAAGCAAGCCCAGACAACATGAATGTGCTCGACGCAGAAAAAGTGTTGGAATCACATCATTACGGCCTCGAAAAAGCCAAAGAGCGGATTATCGAACACATTGCCGTGCGAAAATTGGCCGGCGATAACATGCGAACCCCGATTTTGTGCTTTGTGGGCCCTCCTGGTACTGGAAAGACCTCTATCGGCCGTTCCGTTGCTCAGGCTCTGGGTCGGAAATTTGTGCGGATCTCTTTAGGAGGCATCCGAGATGAAGCAGAAATTCGGGGTCACCGGCGCACGTACATCGGCGCTATGCCCGGACGAGTGATTCAGACCATGCGCAATATCGGGACAGTCAATCCTGTCTTTATGCTCGACGAAGTCGACAAAATGGGTTTTGACTTCAGAGGCGATCCTGCGTCTGCGCTGTTAGAAGTGCTGGACCCTGAACAAAATCATGCCTTCAGCGACCATTATCTGGAAGTACCCTACGATCTGAGTAACGTTTTTTTCATTGCTACGGCCAACAATCCGTACACCATCCCTCCGGCCTTGCTCGACCGAATGGAAGTGATCGAATTTCCTGGGTATGCCAGCTTCGAGAAGAATTTGATAGCGCGCAAGTATATTGTACCCCGCCTTTTGTGCGAGCATGGCCTCGAAGATACCGGGCTTCATTTCACAGAAGCTGCTATCGATGCTGTAATTCAGAACTATACGTATGAGGCGGGTGTTCGAAATCTCGAACGTGAGTTGGCTTCGATCTGCCGGAAGGTGGCGAGACGAACGGCCGAGGGTAGAAAGACGCGCAGGCGTATTACGCCTTCGACGATTGAGGGCCATCTGGGACCACCACGTTACGAGCAAACCAAGATCGAGGAAGAGGACCAGGTCGGGGTTGCTACCAGCCTGGCGTGGACTGAAGGTGGCGGCGATCTGATGCAGATCGAAGTCATCATTATGCCTGGTAAAGGGGGGTTGCTCTTGACCGGACAACTGGGCGAGGTTATGCAAGAATCGGCCCAGGCGGCGCTGTCCTACGCACGCGCGCGCTCTGATGATTATGGTTTCGGAGATATCGATTTGGATAAGGTCGATATTCACATTCATGTCCCTGAAGGTGCTATCCCCAAAGATGGCCCTTCGGCTGGCATCACATTGGCAACAGCCCTGGTATCGGCCATCACCGAACGCCCGATTCGCCGGGATGTAGGCATGACGGGTGAGATCACACTTCGCGGCCGGGTGTTGCCCATTGGTGGCCTTAAGGAGAAGCTCCTAACGGCGCGTCGAGGTGGTTTGAAAACCGTCATCATCCCCCAACGAAATGAAAAAGATCTGATAGATCTGCCCCGGCATATCCGCCGCAATATCGATATCAAACTGGTTAACCATTTCGACCAGGTGTTGGCTATTGCCCTGTTAGGGCAGCCCGAATCGGCCAAGGCAGTGCCACAATCTTCGAACTAGACTCATGAGTAGGATACTTGCCATTCTCCTGGGTGTACTGCTCGTCGTGCTGGTCATTTTCGTTGGTGTGCGACTCCGGGGTGGGCAGATAGGATCATCTACACCTCAACTCAATGTTGATCTACAGGAAATCACCCCTGAGGTGTGGCAAGCATATGGAGATGGTCTTGTTCGTATCAATATTGATGGTGATACTCCGCAAGAGTGGATGCTCTTCTACAGATACGACGATGCTCAGTTAGGTGGCGTCATCTATGACGCGCAGAACAGGCCGCGCGGCAATGACAGCATTCCCATCCCTGAACAGACATCGGCCTATCTCGTTCCCTATCGCTTATTGCCCGATTACACTGTGCCAAAAACCAGCGGTTACCTGGGCAACGAGGATATCGACTATAGGCTAGCTGCCACAGATGGAGACGCAGAGAATCCAAATAAAGAGTATCTGCAAGTGCGGGGTTTTTCCAGATCGATAGTGAACCGATTCTCATTGTTTTGGTGGATTGACAAGCAGTTGGGCTATGGTGGCGCCCATGCCAGCACACCGGGTTGGTTTAGCATGTCTTACGAGCATCCTTATGACTGGAATACATGGGATACGGGAACACCGGTCGTAAAGAACTTATGGGCATGGGAGCCGCAAACGGATCGATCCAATTTTTGCAGGCGCGCACAGTGGCGGCTAGACGAAGGGGAGGACCCAAAACTCGAGAGCCATTTTGTGGCATTTTATGATGGAGATATCACGTTTTGTAGTGGCAAATCTCCCGTAGACCCTGCTTTCCCCGAAGCACAGGTCATGGCTTACTTGAAAGATGGGAAGAACAATCGCTGGCAAAATCCAAATGATCCAAATATCCCTCAGTACCATGGTGCGACTATCAAACGCATTACAGCCCCTGTGGTTCTAGATGACCACGACAAAACATCAGCAAATGAGGGAATGACGGTTTTGGTTGATGTGGATTTCGCTTACAATGATGTCGGCTATAGCGAGACATGGTCTGTCAACATGATTCGCCCGCAAACCATCAAGGATGCTGTGCGATGGCGCATTGTAGACGCTGTCGCACGATAGCAACTCGCCGGGCGGGGTGGTCGGTTGGTCGCGTGGTCGGTTGGTCGGTTGGTCGCGTGGTCGGTTAGTCGCGTGGTCGATGAGCATGTCACCTTGCCACCCCCTCACCTTGTCAGATAAGAGACCAAACGAGCAAACTTTGGGATATGCGTTATAATAGAGCGAAATGCACTCTGGGTGACCTTGCAGATATCTTTATTTGGTACTCTGTCCATCGCCTGGTGAGCAGACAGCATTAAAGTTTATGGTACGAGTTTGAGTCATTCTCAATCCACACTCCCCCCCGGTGGTTATACTATGCCTCCCCCAATTTCTTATCCTCCCAGCGTAGGGGATATCCTGGCGGCGCTAGCGCGAGGTGCAAATGGCCGCACCGCCCTGCTCAACGCCAAGATCAGCGCCCGTAAGATCAACGAGACACTGGTGGCCCTGGCGAATGCACAGGGTGGCCTCGCCATTATTGGTGCTGGTAGCAAGGCTATCGGTCTGGCCCAGCCGGAGCAAACACAATCTCAGGCAGCAGCGGCCGCATTACTATCCGATCCTCCGCTGATTTTGCCTGAGCCATCTCTTATCGACGCCGATGGCCAAACCTTCTGTGTCATGCAAGTTCCCGCAGGGCTTCCCCGTGTCTACAGCCTGAAGGGACAGTATTTCGTAAGGGATGGCCAGCACAATCGCCCGATGTTGCCCGAGGAACTACGACGGCTTCTTATCGACCGCAATGAAGTAGGTTTCGAAACGCAATTGGTTGAGGGGGTGACCGTCGATCACCTTGATCGTGAGCGTATCCAGACATTTATCGACCAGTTGGATGGCGTCTTGGATGAATCTGAGGACGATCTGTTGTCTGGGCGCGGTTGTCTGACTCAAGATAGAAATGGGCAGACGCCAACTGTGGCAGGTGTACTCTTGTTTGCGTCCGAACCACAACGCTGGCTGCGTTCAGCCGAGATCACCTGTGTGCGTTATGCCGGTACCGTCATGAGTGATGATTTTGTACGCGAAGATGTCCGGGGTGTCTTGGCGGATCAGATCAAGAGATCTGAGGCCTTCGTATCCACTAATATGCGTCGCGGGATGCGCATCCGTGGCCTTGCGCGCGAGGACACGCCCGAATACCCTATCTCGATTGTGCGCGAGGCGATTGTCAATGCGGTTGCTCATCGCGACTACAGTATTCGTGGCGATAATATCCGCGTGCTTATGTTCGGAGACAGGCTAGAAGTTTATTCGCCAGGACGCTTGCCGGGGCATGTGACGATAGAGAACATCGTTGACGAACGGTTTAGCCGAAACGAAGCCATCGTGCAGGTCTTATCGGAGATTGGGTTCATCGAACGGTTGGGCTACGGCATCGACCGCATGATTAGTGTCTGTGAGAGTGAAGAACTGCCCAAACCACGATTTGCAGAAACCGCCGCCGGTTTCAAGGTGACGATCTATGGGCATGGTCCCGAATTGATTGGCGCTCCGCCACCAAGCGGGCTCTATTCCCACCTTCGCCTTAACGCCCGCCAAGAGTTGGCGCTGGCATTCTTACAGACCAATCGCCGCATTACTAACCGGGATTACCAAGGACTGTGCGCTGATACAAGTTCTGAAACACTGCGCAGAGACTTTGCAGATATGGTCGACCGGGGTATTCTCTTGAAAATCGGCGAAAAACGTGCCACCTATTATGTACTCAAATAACGAGCGCCTATGACACTTCAAGAGCAGATAGATAATGACCTAAAGCTGGCGATGAAATCGGGCGACGATGCCGCCAAACGCGCGTTGCGAGACGTGAAAACGGCCGTAACCCGAGCGCAAAAAACCATAGACAACGAGCCGCTCAACGATGAAGAAACACTCTCAGTGCTTCACAAACAAGCGAAGCAGCGCCAGGACAGCATCGATGCTTATATGCTAGCTGGGCGCGAGGATCTTGTCGCGGGCGAAAGGGCTGAGTTGAACGTACTCGAGCGATACCTCCCCGTCCAGATGGATGAGGCCGTGATACGCGAGCGAGCGCAGGCGCTGATCGAGAGGACAGGTGCTGCCGACATGCGAGATATGGGCAAGGTTATGGGGCCTCTCATGGCTGATTTAAAGGGGCAGGCCGATGGCCGACTCGTGAATCGAGTTGTGCGGGAGTTGCTTTCTGTCCCTCGGGCCAACAGTTGAGGCGCCGTGACTGAAGCGCCACTTTCTACGCTGGAACGAACGGCGGCCAGTGCGAGTGGTAACGGCGGTTTTCTCGCGCGTTGGAGCCGTGATCCCGCGCGTTGGCGACGACGCCTGAATTTGGGTCTCTTTTCACTGGCAATGGCCGTCTCACTGTCTGCTGCTTTGCTCCTGGTGTGGCCGCAAAACAGCAACCTGCAATTGCAAGAAGGCCAGATCAACCCTGTCGATGTCAGAGCACCGCGGCCCACAACATTTCGAAGCGAGGTGTTGACGATACGAGAGCAAGGCCGGGCCGCTGCGGGTGTTCAACCGATTTACGATCCACCTCAGACGCGTGTAGCTCGCCAGCAACTTGATAGAGCTCAAGCGGCCATCGATTTCGTCGAGCTAGTGCGTAATGACCCTTATGCCAACGAGATACAGCAACTCGGACAACTGACCAGTATTACACATGTTTTTCTGAGTGAGGAAATGGCGGCGACGCTTTTGCAGTTGAGTGATGCTCGCTGGGAGATTGTTGCCAATGAGATCGTACGAGTGCTTGACCGTGTGATGAGGCGGGAAGTACGCAAGGACAATGTTCAGGCGGCGCGGCGCTCGATTTCAGGGCTGATATCCTTTGGCCTGAACGATGATGAGGCTGCTATTGCCAACGCCGTTGTGCGTGCTCTTGTTGTACCCAACACCTTGCTCAATAGCGAACGTACCGATGCAGCACGGGCTGAAGCAAGCGCCAGCGTTACGCCGGTCGAGCGTAACATCGCTGCCGGAGAAACAATTATCCGCGGGGGTGATCGGGTCGACGCACTCGATATGGAAGCTATGGAGGAGTTGGGGCTATTACGCTCGGAGACCACCTGGCGTGAGGTTCTTTCGGCATTGATCTTGTCGATATTGCTCACGGTGTTGCTTATCATCTATGTGACATACAGGCGGGCCCATTTTTGGGAAGAGAATTTGCAGGTCTTTTTGCTGGGCGGCATTTTTATTGCTTTTATCATCCTTGCCAAACTTACAACACCTATTCCTTCTGTTCTTCCCTACCTTTATCCTCTGGCGGCTATGGCCATGCTGCTGGGTGCCCTTATCGAACTGCCTATCGCTACCGTGGCCACCATGATCATGGGGGTGTTAGTCGCTGTACTGACGTCGGGAGATGTAGAAGTCGTCTCGTATGTAGTTTTGGGGGCGCTGGCGGGCGCCCTGGCCCTTGGCCGGGCAGAACGTCTCAACAGTTTTGTGAAGGCGGGTTTGTGGGTTATCGTTACCAATTTGGTGGTTCTTGCCGCCTTTCAACTACCCTTACTCACAGAAAGCGACGGCAGCAGCTTGCTGGCTTTGACGTCGAGTGCGGTCGTGAATGGGATCTTTGCCAGCAGTTTTACACTGGTTGTCTTTTATCTGCTCGGCCAGATTTTTGGGCTGACTACCAGTCTTCAGCTTCTGGAATTATCGCGACCGACACAACCCCTTTTACGGCAGCTACTTCTAAAAGCGCCGGGCACCTACCATCATACCTTGATCGTCAGTAACATGGCTGAGGAAGCTGCCAGTGCCATCGGGGCTGACATCCTGCTTACCCGAGTTGGGGGCTATTATCATGATATCGGTAAAACGGTACGCCCCTATTTCTTCATCGAAAACATAAGTGATGGCGTTAACCCTCACGACCGTTTAGACCCCTACACCAGCGGCCGTATCATTATTAGCCATGTGAGCGATGGTGTAGATATTGCGCAAAAACATCGCTTGCCCCCTGCCATCATCGATTTTATCCGCGAGCATCATGGCACCACCCGTGTCGAGTATTTCTACTATCAGGCTTGTCAGGAGCATGAGAGCGAAGATGCCGTCGATGAGAGCAAATTCCGCTATCTGGGCCCGCGCCCACGTAGCCGCGAGACTGCATTGCTGATGTTGGCAGATGGATGTGAGGCCACTGTGCGCTCAATGAGCCCTGCGACCCAAGAAGAGATGCTAGAATTGATCCGTAGTGTTATAGACCGGCGTCTAATCTCCGGGCAATTAGACGATTGCCAACTTACGCTGCGTGATCTGAGTTTGGTCAGCGAATCCTTTGCCAGGGTGTTGCAGGGTATACACCACCCTCGTGTGAAATACCCCGGCGATTTCGCTATCAATACAGAAACCTCGTCTCGTCCGACAAACTCAAAATCCGCGCAAGCAGTGCCTACCAGTTAAGGCTGGTAGGGCCAGATGAATGGTTGAGTTAAACAGTTTCGCCCATGACCCAGCTCAAGTCCATTGAGATCAACGTCGTATCCCCGTTCGAAGATCGTGTCTCATGCGCGCGTCTGCACAGGGCGGTTGCCGCGACATTAGAAGAAGAAGGGATGGCGGGCAGCATTACCCTCGTCGTATCTGACGACCCAATGGTTAGGGAGCTGAATCGTCGCTTTTTGGGGAACGACGGGCCGACTGATGTTCTCAGTTTTCCGGCGCAAGCCGAGACGGACCTATTCACCGACGCCCCAGAAGGGGAACTCTATCTAGGTGACATAATAATAGCTTATCCTTTCAGCGCCGCTCAAGCGGTACGACATAACCAGCCTATTGACGACGAACTTGACCTTCTGGCAGTGCACGGTACACTACACCTGCTGGGGTATGACCACGCTGAACCTGACGAGAAAGGTGTAATGTGGGCACGGCAAGATGCCATTCTTGGCAAACTAGGGCGCGGATAATGCGAGAGCCCTCAGACACTCCACCGAAATTGACATATCTTCGCAAGGCGTTTTCACACGCGAGTGAGGGGTTGCTGTACATGGTTAAGAGCCAGCGTAATGCCCGTATACATGGGGTGCTAACTGGGGTGGCGTTGGCACTTGCCCTATGGTTAGGGTTGAGTGCAATCGAATGGGCGATCTTGATACTGACCATTGGCTTTGTCTTTGCCACAGAAGCGATCAATACAGCCATCGAAGCAACGATCGATCTGGTTTCCCCAAATTACCATCCCTTGGCCAAGATAGCGAAAGATGCCGCTGCCGGCGCAGTTTTGGTAGCGGCGCTCAGTGCCCTGACGGTTGCAGTTTTCCTGTTTATCCCCAAACTGGCCTTCTTGTTGGGCATGTGATCTAGCGAACCAACGCCTTGGACTGATACGACACAGAATGCAAAGTACGCCTATCAAAATTGTTGATTTCGGGGCCACTCCGCCTTAATCCATGCAGACACTTTCGTACTGGGCGTGGCTCCTACTAGAAAGGTATAGTTCGTTAGCACAGCCAACACGCAACACGCAACACGCAACACGCAACACGCAATACGAGTTTAACTAGTACCACACGAAATCCCATCGAACCTCCGTGTACCAGTACTTGACTGATTTGATGTAACCATGGACCTCAATCCGGCCACTTTCGAAACCTCGAACCTCGAGCACAGCGATCCCATCGGTTATGAGACACTGCGTCGCATGGCCACCGTCGCCCGCTATAATGATTGGATCTATGAGGAATTGGCACCCTATGCAGGGGATCGCCTGCTGGAGGTCGGTTGCGGTATCGGCAACATGACCGAGTATTTTGTGCACAAAGAATTATTGGTGGGGTTGGATTTATTGCAAGCCAGTGTCGAGCTGACACAGCAACGTCATAGGGCCAGCATGAATGTCAAAACCTGTCTGGGCGATATCACTGATCCTTTGCTGGTCGAGCACTTACGTGAACACGATTTTGATACGATACTTTGTCTGAATGTGCTTGAGCATATTGAGGATGATCAGCAAGCGTTGATAAATATGTATGATTTATTGACACACGGTGGCAACTTGCTACTGTTTGTCCCTGCCGGCTGCTACATGTATGGTACACTGGATACGGCGTTGGGGCATTTCCGCCGCTACGACTGCAGCGAATTACAGGAGCAAGTGCTTGCGGCTGGGTTTCAGATCGAGAGGCTGAGCTATCTCAACCTGGCTGGAATCCCCGGTTGGTGGTTGAATAGCCGTGTGTTGAAGCGCGACATCTTACCACAACGACAACTGACCTGGTTCAACCATCTGGCGCCATTCTTCATCCATAGCGAGCGCGCCCTACGCAGCATCTGGGATGTCCCGGCCGGACAATCACTCCTGTGCGTGGGGAGTAGGGTTTAGTGGTCGATTGGTCGCGTGGTCGTGCAGTCGAATGCTTGATGAGCACATCACCCCATCACCATGTCACCCCTTCACCTTGCCACTCCTTCACCTTGTCACAAATTGGCTCCATCCAATTTGACCGCTTTGGCCGTAGACGTTTTCATGACTTGGGGCTAGAATAAGTGGCATGTGGCATGAAACTTTGTCTCGCTGACGAAAGTATTTGGCCAGACTACTTCAATGTTAAGCCACGGATAGGCTTTATGACTTCAGTTTCATACACGTCTTACTTAACGTGACAGCTATAATTATTCAATGGAGGCAAATCTTATGGAACGATCAACTGCAACATTTACCGTTAAATCAGGCCTGGCCGAGATGCTAAAAGGGGGCGTGATTATGGATGTTACCGACGCCCACCAGGCTCGAATCGCCGAAGAGGCAGGGGCCTGCGCCGTGATGGCGTTGGAACGTGTACCGGCCGACATTCGCGCTGATGGCGGTGTGGCCCGCATGAGTGATCCCGAGAAGATACTGGAGATCATCGAGGTCGTGACCATCCCTGTTATGGCCAAGGCCCGCATCGGCCATTTCGTAGAAGCACAGATATTGCAGGCATTGGGTGTTGATTATATCGACGAAAGTGAGGTGCTTACCCCCGCCGATGAAGCACACCATATCAATAAGTGGGATTTCGATGTGCCTTTTGTCTGCGGTTGCCGTAATCTTGGCGAGGCCCTGCGCCGCATTGCTGAAGGTGCAGCCATGATCCGCACCAAAGGTGAGGCCGGTACAGGCGATGTTGTCGAAGCCGTGCGTCATGCTCGTTCGGTGATGGGTTCGATACGCATGTTACAAAACAAATCATCTGAAGAGTTATTCACGTATGCCAAAGAAATCGGTGCATCTTACGAGCTGGTTAAAATGACGGCTGAACTAGGCCGGCTGCCGGTGGTCAATTTCGCTGCGGGTGGTGTGGCCACGCCTGCCGATGCAGCCCTGATGATGCAGTTAGGTGTGGATGGTGTTTTTGTGGGCTCTGGCATTTACAAGAGTGGCAATCCAGCAAAACGCGCCAGCGCAATCGTCAGAGCTGTCACCCATTTCCGGGACCCCGCTATTTTGGCCGATGTCAGCCGTAATCTTGGCGAAGCCATGGTCGGACGCACCGTTGAGTCGATGCCCGAATCCGAACGCATTGCCGGTCGCGGGTGGTGAGATAAACCACAGCTTCTAACACCATGGAAATCGGAGTCCTCGCCCTACAAGGGGCTTTTCGCGAACACATAAAGAAATTACGCCAGATCGGAATCGATGCTGTCGAAGTGCGTTTACCGGCGCAGTTTGAAGGATTGGATGGCCTGATCATCCCAGGGGGAGAATCTACCACCATGGGCAAACTAGCCGTCGCTTACGGTCTTCTGGAACCGTTACGGGCTTTTCGAAGGAGCCGTCCGATCTGGGGTACTTGCGCCGGTTTGATATTGTTAGCTGACCAGGCCAATGACCAAAAACAGGGTGGGCAAATGCTATTGGGCGGGCTAGACATTGTGGTGGATCGCAACTATTTCGGTCGCCAATTGCATAGCTTCGAGACTGATCTCATCATCCCGAGCTTGAGCACTGTCGCTAACCCAGGCGATCCTGAAGGAGCGTTTCATGCTATTTTCATTCGCGCTCCGGCGGTGATCGCTACCGGTTTACGAGTGCAAGTATTGGCCTCGCTGTCAGATGGGACGGTGGTCGCCGTTCGTCAGGATCAGCTTCTGGGCACGGCCTTTCACCCCGAACTGAGCGATGACCTGCGATTTCACCGCTATTTCGTGGCGCTGGTTGCGGGGGCTTTACAGACGCCCAGTAACGGTCACCGTTTTCAAATCGGCGGCTGACAGATTCTCGTATCAACGGACGAAACACACATAGGGCGAGCTAACTCAGATCAGTTAGATATCAACCCTGTCTTAACGAGCGCTGAGTACGTTGCACTCGATACATGGAGAACAGGTCGGCTCGCCACTTTCTCTGCCAACACGGTATTTGACAGGTGACACACGACCACTGATACTTTGCCAATGCCCCTGTCTAATTTGCCTTACATCACCCCAGATCTGCCTGGTATTGGTGGTGAAATCAAGCTGCAACCAGATCATTTCATTGTGGAAGAGGTGCCATTGTACGAGCCCAGTGGCATGGGAGATCATGTGTATGTCCGCATCACACGTGAGGGACAGACGACTCAAAATCTTGTGAAGGATATGGCGCGGGTGCTTAGAATCAAACCGCAAACCATCGGCTATGCTGGGCTCAAAGATCGGCATGCACGCACCACGCAAGTCTTTTCTCTTCCTTATGTCCGCCCTGAGCAGGCCGAACAACTGCACCAGGATCTGGACATCGAGATACATTGGGTGAAACCGCACAACAAAAAGCTTCGTCCCGGCCATCTTCTGGGTAATCGCTTTACCATCACGCTGCTTAATCCTGTCGCTGGCGATAGCCTGGGGCAGGCCCAAACGATCATCGACGCACTTATAGAGCGGGGCATGCCCAATTACTTCGGTGCACAACGCTTTGGGAACTATGGCGATAACGCAGAGCAGGGGCTCGCCATCCTCTCGGGCCAAAAACGGCGGCCAAAAGCCAAATGGCTCCACAAGCTGCTGGCTTCAGCCTACCAGTCGCAGTTGTTCAACGATTATCTGGCCATTCGCATCCGTTGCCAGCTGTTCGATCGCATCCTGGAGGGCGATCTGGCCAAGAAAACGGACACCGGTGGCATGTTCGTGGTTGAGGATGTGGCCATCGATCAAGCCCGATTTGATCGTAGGGAAATCACATTTACAGGCCCGCTGTTCGGCTATAAAATGCGGACACCGTCGGCAGCTGCCGACGAACTAGAGGCCGAGATTCAGTCCACCAGTCCGGTAACAGAGCAGCAGTGGAGACAGAATAGGGTGGAAGGGAATCGGCGTGCTGGTCGCCTATTTTTACAGCCCATCGATTTGGCCCCTCATCCCCAGGGGCTGACGCTGAGTTTTTTCTTGCCCAAAGGTGCATATGCCACCGTGCTTTTGCGTGATATTATGAAGCATATAACTACAACCGCCCATCCTGACACGGCCTCTGTTCCGACAGAATAGATTGCCACTTGATCATCAGTCCGCTAGACCATGTCCACTACCGACGTTTTTCCCTCACAGATTCCCCTGTTTCCCTTTCCTCTCGTGTTATTCCCGGGACAAGTTAAACAGTTGTATGTTTTTGAGCCACGTTATCGCCATCTGCTCCAGCATTGCCTTAGCTCAGAATCGCCCTTTGGCATTGTCCTGGCCAATCCTTCAAAGCTTGACGAACCGGAACCACTGCCTTGCCACATCGGCACCCTGGCCCATATCGTTCAGTTTGCCCGCCAGGAAGATGGCGCCTATGGCATTCAACTTTATGGCGGTGAACGATTTCAGATTAGCGGGTTCAAACATGACGCAAGCTACTTGCAAGGCTCGATTGTCCCCCACCCACTTGCAAATACTGAAAGTGATGCGGCGTATGCCTTACATCAAGTTGTCGGCCATTTACTAGAAGATTATCTTGAGGCCTTGACAGAAGCCTCAGGAGTTCGCTTTCATATCCACGAGATTCCACCTGAACCTGAACAACTGGCCTACCTGGCAGCGATCATTTTACAGATCAACAATGATCGAAAGCAAGCGTTACTGGCCGCTACGCATTTGCCTGATCTGCTCATAGAGGAAGCTCACCTGCTCGTCGATGATCTGGACCTTATGTCTTGGATTAGCAAAACCATCGAGGTCGAGCAGACACGCGGGTTTGGGACCGGTAATTGGCTGAGCGTTAACTAGCTAGCATCATCGACAGTGATTACCCGCCCAACGTCGCCTCGCTCTCAGTACCGCATCCTCGCTGTCAGTGACCGTGTCGAACCTCGAATTTACGGCCCTGGTATCCGCAATGTAGCGGCGAACATTGATTTTGTAGCGGCCTGCGGTGACTTGCCTTATTATTACCTCGAGTACATCATATCTACCCTCAACCGTCCCTTGTATTACGTGCACGGGAATCACGATCGTGCCGAGCACCGCTCTGACCTCAGTGTGGTGCAAGAACCACCCGGTGGAATCAATCTGCATCTGCAAGTGAAGTTTGTAGAGGGATTGATTGTCGTTGGACTGGAAGGCTCGCACCGTTACAATCAGAATCCCAGGTATCAGTTCTCGCAAAATGAGATGTGGACCCGGATACTCAGCCTGGCCCCCACACTTATTCTCAATCGTCTTTTCTATGGCAGGTATCTGGATCTTCTAATTACACATTCGCCTCCCTTCGGCATTCATGATGCGAGTGACCGCCCGCATACCGGATTTCGAGCATTTCTGACCCTGATGCGTTGGTTTAAGCCACGTTATTTGCTGCATGGCCATCAGCACGTCTACCGGCCTTCGGAAGTGACCCGGACTCGATACGAGCACACGGATATCATCAACGTGTATCCTTACCAGGTTCTCGACCTGGCGTTTTGAACAGACATTCTTGAGTCCACTGAAAATAGCCTATTAACCGCAAAGGACGCAGAGATCACAGAGATAAACATGGGGTTTCACGTGTAAAAGCGCATCCAAACTCACCACTCTTGCTGTTGTCTCGGCCTTCATTGCTTGGTTAGACCTTTTTTCAGGGGAGACATTCTTAATAGACTGGACAACTGACATGAATGACCTCAACGCCGAGGAGCTTCAACGACGAAGCACACAATTGTCTGCCCAGTACGGGACAGATTCACCTGCAGCGCGAGAGTTCAATCACGCACGCAGCCGCGAATTTCTCAACGATATCGTCGCCTTCTTACGTGGCTACCACAACCACCTGCTCTCTTTCGAGGCCTTGAGCAAGATGGCAGCTAAAGGCGATCCGGTAGATCTGGGGATACAAGAGGTCCCTCTCAAGGCAATCAGGGGCAGTGTTGATCGTTATCATGATTTCGATCTTTCTTTTCTACCCAAACATGGCGCCTTGCGAGAGCGTTGGCAGAGGACGGCGGCGGCACGTCAGCATGGCTTGCCGATGCCGCCCGTGGATCTGTACAAGCTTGGGGAGATCTACTTTGTGCGAGATGGCCACCATCGCGTCTCGGTGAGTCGCAGCCGGGGCGATAAAACCATCCAGGCATATGTTCTCGAACTGACCTCACGTGTGCCGCTTCACCCCGATCTTAGGCCTGACGACTTACCGCGCATCGAAGCCTATGCCGATTTTATAAAGCTCACAGGCGCGGACGATATCTTGCCGGATGTGGATTTACGCTTGAGTTACCCTCGTAATTATGCTCGTCTTGTACGCCATATCGCCCTCTTCCGTTACCTCAATAGGGGGGATGAAGAGGAGCCTCGCCAGTGGCCTGAAGCGATGAGAGCGTGGTACGAGCAGCTTTATCTACCCATTCTTGAGATTATAGAGCGCAACGAGGTCATTAAGGACTTTAAGGATCGGACGCCCACGGACCTTTACTTATGGTTAGTTACACATTTCCGACGCCTGCGCAAGCATCTACCCGGGCCCGATGAGATCGGCGAGCTAGAGGAAGAGGTTCAACACTCACTTGCCCCTTTCTGGAACCAATAGCGCCTGAATCTATCTGGCCAGGTTATCATACGGAATCACCGATCTTACGTAGGGTAAGCGTAGGTTTGGCGTCCAGTAGGTTATTACTTAACGTGCTATAGTAATTGTCAAGAGATGGCAATCTCTTCTTCTCCTCCTTTTTGATGAGCGCTCACGGCCGGGCAGCCGTGAGCGCTCAACGCGTCTGCGGGCAGCGGCAGCATTGAGGGTAAGGCCTGGCTAGATTGTGTGAATGTCAGGGTGTTAATCATGTATTGACGGCATTTCCTCTAGACCTGATCAGTTCAAGGTTGTCCTAGTTGTGTGCCCGTGCGTTGGCTGCTACAATTTGGTGACACCTAGGATCGAGAATTCAATAACTTGCAGAACTCTATCGTCATTTCACGAGGAGAATTGGTAAGATATTCTGCCCTAAGCTCTTAAGATCGAGATTGTAATAACATACGGAACGTTGCCACCCTTTCAGTTAAGTAGCTCTGTAGACTAGCCTGTCAGCAGTCCTTACGACTGCTTTGCTGCGACTCTATTTTATCCAAAACCGACGTTGATTTCAGAAACGACTCGATATTCCAAGCGCGGCCCTTCGCGCCAGCTATTGTTGCTGGTGTTAATAGCGGTTTTTCTAATTATTGGCGTTGGTGCTATATTTATTGGCTACCGCCAAATGCAGCCGGTAGAAGTAGAAGAGCCAATAGATCTTGTTATTGCACCCGCTCAAGGAGATGAATTCCTCGCTATAGTCGCACCGTTCCACCGCGATGGTGGTGATCCCCGGGCCATCGGTGGATCCCTGGCTGAGAGCCTGCGTGTAGCCACAGATGCCGAGGATTTGTATCGCATCGAAACCCTTCCTCGGGCTCCCTCTGAAGAGGAGATCGCCGACATAGTGCAAGTGTACAGCCCGCGGATTATGGTGACCGGCAGCTACGATGGCAGTGATATCCATGCGACTATCAATTTGCGCCCACCACGTTATCTGCCAGCCCCCGAAACGGTTGCCAATGGTGGATCTACACTTATCCCCTATTTTGACCCGGTCGAGTATCATGTCTTTGCACCACAAGCGCTTGATCAGCCATTGAGCTATGTGCAAGCTTGGACAATTGGACAAAGCTACTTCTGGCAGGAAGCGTATGAGGATGCCCTGAGTCCACTACAAGAGGCGAAACGCCTGATGCCACGCCAGGTTCCTATCGAGGAGCGGTCTGATATGGACGACTTTCGCTCGAGTTTGAACTGGCAGTTGGGCTACATTGCCGGCCCGGTGCAGGGCAATTGGCAGGCTGCAAGAGATCTTTTCAACGAGGCGCTAGGCCAATCACCGCAGGACCCTGCCCCCGCGCTCGGGCTTGCAGCGTCCCTGGCACAGTTGAATGACATCAATGGCGCCGCCGCGATTCTAAGACAATCTTTACGTAATCATCCTGATTCCTGGCAGATTCAGTTTGCTCTGGCAGAAATAGCAGCCCAACAAGGAGATCGGGCAGCAGCATTTTCCTCATATGACCAGGCCATCAACCTGCTATCTGAGAATTTGACTTATGCTGGGAGGCTGGCATTGGCAGATATCTATTTTAACCGTGGTTATTATCGGCTTACATTGGATGATCCGGCGGGCGCGATTCTCGATTTTGAGAAAGCGTTGGAATTTGGCCGTGATGACATCTATGTACACGGTAACCTGGGTTGGGCTGCGTATCTGGTCGAGGATTACGATACGGCAGTACGTGCCAGCGCCGCTGCTCGCCAGCTTGACCCGCAACGTCCAGATCTGGCATTTAACGAAGCTCTACATTTATTGGCTGCAGGCCAGACCGATGCAGCGCGTGTTGCCTATCAAGAGGCTATTGACCTCACCCTCACGTTTGACGATACCCTCACTCGTAGCACATACTTTGGTGTTGCCTACAATGATCTGGCAGACTTAGGGGAGCGATACCCCAGGTATTCGCCTCTCATTCAAGAACTTCAAAACATGATCGATACGGCCAACGGCTAATTAAGCGCGCTCCGCTTCGTCGCCCCATAGCCAACTGTAGCTATTGCTATTGTAATCACCCAAAGGCTATCATTGTAATTTGCTAATATCCTCCATCCACTCTTCCCCCTCTTCTTTGGAGGCTCCTATGATTGATCGCAGCCGTTCCTCACATTGGTACCTTGTATTCGTTCTACTCCTGTTGCTTCTCCTTTCGGGTTGCAGCGTGCCCGAAGCAGACAATGTCACACCGACCCCTGATGTGCCTCCTCCGGTTGATACGCCGGATCCAGATGCACCCGTCGGCACGCCTGAACCAACCATCAGGGCACAAGCGCCCATTACCCTGCAGATCAATTCTGAACTCAAACCGGCAGTAGATCCTATCTGTCTGGAAGGAATTGATGACTTTAGCTTGCGCAGCGCTCCTTTTCCGGAAGATGGGCTTGAACCGGGAGGGAGTCATATATTCTGTGCGGTTGGAGCAGCGGAAGGCGCAGTTATTGAGTTCGCCCTGGTGAATCCCGATGGAAATGAAGATATTCGGGATGTCATCAGTTCCAACCAGGATGGAGCACCCATAGCACCCTATTCGTTGGCCCTAACAGCCAACGACAAACCGGGCCAATGGCTACTCCGTGCAAGTTATGATGGCGAGTCGAGTGAAGTTGGATTCACCGTCATCGAGCCGACGCGTCCCTTCATCGCCTTGAATCAACCCCTTAGCGAGAATGACAGTATCGTCAATGCCGGTATTGGCGGCCTATCACCTGGTAGCACTGCCCGATTTGCCTTGTATAGTCTGGTGGATCCCCGTTCGACAACTGGCGAAGCCGCGCAGAATGATGCACTACTGCTGATCTCGACCCGTTTGGTAGCCGACGATTTTGGACGGGCCGACCTGGAACTAGATGTATCCGATCTACCACCAGGACCTTACATGTTACTGTTGCTGCCTCCCGGCACCGATCTGGACAGTCCAGCCGTACTCCAGCTTCCTGATCAAGATCATTTGATGGTAGCGACCAACCTGATGCGCACAGCAGTTGCTGCCGGCGAAGAGGAGATAGTTCCAGAAACGGAAACAGAGGTAGAAGTTGCAGAGGTTGAGCCGCAATCTCCGGATGGGCTTTCTGCTCCACAGTTGGTACAAAGTCCCGGCATTCGCCCCAACACTTTGCAGCTCTCACTTCCGGACCTGAAGCCTGCACCTTGCCTGGAGACGGATGCCGTAGCGGTTAGTATCGGACCTGAAGCAGGTGAAATCGGTACATGGTGGCGAGGCTGTGCCAGTGGTTTCGAGGCAGGCGAGAAGGCTCGTATTGCTGTGCAGATGGCCAATGGTCAGACCGCCATCTTCAATATCACAGCGGGTCTGGATGGTACCGCCCCCTTCCGCTGGTATGGCGCCCCCGGTGAAGGATCGGGTGAGACCACTGTTACGGTGCAGGGGGAAAATGGCAGAGCGAGCGTTAGTTTTGATATCGGCCCTGCCACCCGGCCACATGCCATGGTCTTCCCGCTAGATTATCAGAGCAACATCGGTGGGGATATCTACCTGACCGGCTTCCCGGCCAAGGCAGCGGTTGGCCTGGCGCTGTACAAATTAGACTCTGGGGGTTTGGGCGAGAAAGTCAAACAGTGGCAGGTCAAGACAAACGCTAATGGAAATTTCAGCAGACCACTCCAGCAGGCAGAGGGCCTGGAGACCGGGCGCTATGTTGTGATCGCTCAAGGTGGCCCGACCTATGTCTACCCGGGCCTGGATACGCCGAGCAGTGCGATCGCGTTCTTTAGTTACGATGTACCACCTGCACCAGAGACCGAGTACTATGCACTGCATGTTGGCCGTGTGGGTGAAGTCATTGCTGCTGTCGCGCCGACACCCACTATCGCAGAACCAACAGCAACCGCGGAACCGACAGCAGTGGTAGAACCGACAGCAACTGCAGAACCGACAGCAACTGCAGAACCGACACCCGAACCGACTGTTGAAGCGGTGGCTGTCGAAGTGGCAAGCTCTACGCCGGAAGCTTTCCAAGCAGAGGTGACGCCCATCCCACCTGGTGAAGCCCCTGCCGAGATCCCTCCCGAAACCTACGCCTTTGCTGTGGACAAAAGCGCGCCGGTGACCTGCCCCAATGCTACACCTGGCGAGCCCACTATCTGTATGTTACCAGATGTACTGCCGCGGGGAACCTTCGGCTACATGGTCATGCATGATTTCAAACCGATGGCGAAATTCACCATCAATGTGAAGGCGCCAAATGGCAAGATCACCCGCATGACCCGCAAAGCCAATGCCGATGGTTACGCTTATGCCTATTGGTACGCACTCAATAATGAAAGATTGGGCGAGTATCAGGTTACGATCAAAGGGAGGGGTAAGACCTTCAAGGATAACTTCACTGTGGTCGAACCCAGCGCGCAACATGCGATTGTGCAGAATCGCTCCACTCAGCCGGGAACAGCCGTTACCTTCAGTGTGGCCGGATTTGAACCTAAAGAGACCGTTCTACTGGCCCGTTACCTCAATAAGGGAACCGAAGGGGGCGAACTTCAGTTTGAGTACGTCGACACCAAAGAGTTGAAGACCGGTAAAGGTGGTGGTGCGCAACGGAAGTACTCCACCAAGCGAGGTCAGAAAGGAAACATGTATCTGATCCTCGTTTACCGCTTGGGTGACGCGGAGCCGATTACACAGGTTGTTTATTCTGTTGGCCAACCTCTGAATTCACAATATCCCTTTGCCTGGGCACAGAATTACCAGGAAGCGCAGTAAGGACATAGGGCAGAAATTTAGGCGGATTTACGTCCTGAATTGAGGGTAGAGTTTCGCAGGTTATTCAATTCTTAGTTCTAAGCCTATATTTCGCACCTTTGAAATCAGAAACTACAGCTGTCATTTGGGGCATTATGCGCTTCACAAGAGGGTGATTAATGCTCCAGATAGGCTGAGAACAAGAGTTCGTCAGAACCCA
>PIVW01000838.1 GCA_003353825.1 Chloroflexota bacterium | reverse complement strand
CTCTAACTATTTCCCTGGCCGACTGGGAAGAGTAGCCTCAATGCTGTCAACCAATCTTTGTAGCTGTGCGGTTAAACGTGGATAGCTCAGGCGGCCGGTCTGAGTTCCAGTTTCACTGTTTCCGTATTAAACCAAGTATCCTGCTCCTGGTTTTGGATCAATGCGGTCAATGCGGCTAAGCCTACGGATCCCTCTGGCGACCAACTCATTCCATTTTTTTTCTGTCGTTGTGAGACGACCAAGTCATTCATCTTCTCCCCGATTTGGCTGGAATTACGCAAGCCCAATTTCTGGCGTACGGCATAGCAGGGGATGTAGGGTTGGCAGCGTTTCAGATAGCCGATCAACTCTTCTCTGGCTTCTTCATTCTTGACCTGCTCCGCATCCAAGGCGCGGAGAAACTGGATGGCCTGATCGGTTAATCCATGCCAGAGCAAAGGCCGTAGCTTTTCGAGCGTAGCATTACGGATCTCTCGACCTTTCATGGCCAGGCTAAGCACCTGTTTACATCGCTTTTCTAGGTGATACCAATCCAAGATCAGTTGCAGGGAGCCCCACCAGCAGAAGGCACGCAGGATCGCCGCTTGTAGCGTCTTCTGGCCATCGGTCAGAAAAATCAACCCCTGCGTCGTTAACCGATTGTGAAAAAGCAGCGCCAGAATCATGCGTAACACCCCCACGACTTTCGCACCCACCATCACATAGGAAGCATCCTCGTGTTGCACATGCGCAACGGTGGTATAGACATACGCTTTCTTTTTCTTCTTCTCTTTTTTCGCCTTCGGGGCTGAGTCTGAGTCTGAGTCTGGGTCTAGGCGACGATGCGCTTTCTGTTTCTTGGTGCTCACGTCGTCGATGGCCACATACGTCTGCGTGGACGGGTCTTCATAGGGCACCGGATTATCCGCCATCGCTTCCTTCTCTTCCTCCGAAAGTTCGCAGGTCTCCAAAACCGATTGGATCGCTTCCGGGGGAAGCTTCGTCGAAGCACTCGCTGTATCCATCTCCTCACTCGGAAGCCCTTGAGGGGGGACGTCATAGTGCGCCAAAATCTGCTCCGTTCGGGCTTCTACATGAGCCAGAATGTGCATCCCTTCCGACTCACTGCCATCGCACAGAGTGCGAGACGGCGTTCCTTCTTCCTCTGTTTGATGACGGAGCCGATTGATCAAACGACTCGTCTTGCGATACGAATCCTCCACCACCCCATGCAAAAATGCCACCTCTTTGAAGCCTCGCGTCCGATACCATTCCTTGGCCTGCAACGCAGGGAAAAACCATCGACTTGTCTGATGTCGGAGGCTACATCCCTGCTGTACCCCATGCGTCGTGAAGCTAAAGCGTCCCACTTCCCCATCTACTTGATAGGGAACAGCGTGTGGATGGACTACTCCACCTTCTTGCTCTGCCCATTCCTGAGCTTTTTTTTTGACAGCGTGCTCAGATGCGCTGCCACCGCCTGACGCACTGCCGCAAAGTTGGTACGCAGCAACGCCTGCTCACACTCGTCGATGCTGCTGGCCGTCTCATCCGATATCATCAACCGAAAAGAGCCATCGGATTGCTCCACTGGATTCGTATCCACCGAACCTTCACACTCTTCGATCTTGACGTCTACAGAAATTCGATACCGGTTCATCGTTAGCCTCCTGGTGAGAAGGGATGTCGACAGCTATCTTTACTAAAGGTATAACTGTAGGGGCCACCGGCTCCAAAAGCAACTCGTCCCGACTCAGAAAGATCGACAGAACCCGAATGAACAACTCAACCGCTTATCCCTGCTTCATAACAATTCATGTAACCCGTTGACTTTTAAAAAATTAACCAACCGCACAGCTTGTCATTTCAGGAGATACCTCTCCCTCCGAACCGACAAAACCGTCAGAAGGGGCTGCTTTCGAGAGGCGTTCTT
>PIVW01000837.1 GCA_003353825.1 Chloroflexota bacterium | reverse complement strand
ATAGTGCTCTGATCGGGGGTTGTACGAAGGTTGGCTTGAGCACTGACGCCTGAAGACGGCAACAATGCCAGAAGAAGCATCAGTGATATAACCACAATGATACCGGCAAATAAGTGTGCAAATCGTCGTGTAAAAGGGGTTGTAATTTTAGCAGTCATAATCCGGCTCCTTAAAGGTGTATGAGCGAACAGGGGTGTCTTTTAAAAGCGAAAGGCGAGATGAAATCTCATGCCAATTTAACGCAAAATCGATGGCAACCAAAGTGATTGGTTCAACTTTATGTACTCATAGGCGCCCAAATCGACGGCATCACCTACAATGCGAGGAAAGCCCTGCAGGTCGTAGGGGATAGGCTCTGCGGTATCGCCATCACCGTCGAGGTCGAGGATGTCAGAAGGCAGCCATGCATTATTGCCGGCGTCAATGGCTGGAGAATCAGCTTGCAGGCGCAGATCGCCGTAATCGTTGTCCTCCAGTGTGCTCCAGTCGCCGTCACCAGAGTCGGGTAGACGAACAAAGCGCGGATCGGTATCGAGTATGACGCCGACACAGGTGACGTTAATATTCCCCGGACAACCACCTTGCATCAGGGAATCGGAAATCATTACTTGACTGACTTGACTGGAATCCGAAACGTACAGAACAGACCCGACCTGACCCCAGAAGATACTGTTGCGAATAATCGGGCTGCTAGTGAAGTATACATACATGCCGCCGCCGTCTTCGCCTGCCGAATTCGCCGTGAAGGTGACGTTGCTGAGGGTTGGACTGCTATCAAAGGAGTTGGACATGCCGCCGCCGTTATTGTTTGCCGAATTAGCCGTAAAGGTGACGTTTGTGAGGGTTGGACTGCCATGGTGGAAGTTGTTCATGCCGCCGCCATAGTCTGCCGAATTAGCCGTAAAGGTGACGTTTGTGAGGGCGGGATTGCTAGAGGTGTTGTACATACCTCCGCCGCCATTGCTTGCCGAATTAGCCGTGAAGGTGACGTTTGTGAGGGTTGGATTGCTATTATCGACGTTGTACATGCCGCCGCCGCGTGAGTCTGCCGAATTAGCCGTGAAGGTGACGTTTGTGAGGGTTGGACTGCTATCCTGGTCGTTGTACATGCCGCCGCCGTATTCGCCTGCCGAATTAGCCGTGAAGGTGACGTTGCTGAGGGTTGGATTGCTATTGCTGACGTTGTACATGCCGCCGCCCTGAAAGCCTGAATTAGCCGCGAAGGTGACGTTTGTGAGGGTTGGATTTCCATTGTAGTTGGACATGCCGCCGCCGTAGCGGCCTGCCGAATTAGCCGTAAAGGTGACGTTTGTAAGGGTTGGATTGCTATGGTTTAAGTTGTTCATGCCGCCGCCATAGTCTGCAGAATTAGCCGTAAAGGTGACGTTAGTGAGGGTTGGATTGCTATTGCTGACGTTGTACATGCCGCCGCCAGAGCCTGCTGAATCAGCCGTGCCAGAGCCTGCTGAATTAGCCGTGAAGGTGATGTTGCTGAGGGTTGGATTGCTATTGCGAGTGTACATGCCGCCGCCTTCTTTTTGTTCGGATGATTCGCCCGTTGCCGCCCCGGCCGTGATGAAGAATCCATCCAATGTCGTCGTTTCGCCAACACCATTTGCCATGAGCACATGATAAGCGTTTTCACCCACGAGATTTTCTGTGGTGGAGAGCACCCCACGCGCATCCACCAGGTCATTACCCTCGATATCGCCGCTGAGTACGGTGGCATAGGCCTGCCAATCACGTAGAGCGATACCCCCTTCCTGACCAGGTATGCCGGCGAAACCGCCGTATCTGGCCACACCATCCACTAGTTTGAATGTGGCGCTGCGTGGGTCCTCCTCCTCTATGCGGTGGCTGGGTGTGTACACACCCTGGGCCACCCAGATCTGGTCGCCGGCCTGAACTAGATCA
>PIVW01000836.1 GCA_003353825.1 Chloroflexota bacterium | reverse complement strand
GGGCGACATCAATTGCCGTTCGTTAGTAGCAGTGCCGGAATCTAGCGTGTCCCGTATACTGTAGTGCATATCAGAAACATACTACATGTAGTGGATTCTAATGTGCCATTGTCGTAATAGATACTTACCCGTTACTGCATTCCAATTGGGGGTAAGTGCGCTCTCTAATTGTGGTCTGCACATGATCTGTTTTCCGATGGTGGGGGGACAGCGTCAAAGAGGATTTGTACAAGGACGCTACCAAGGGGAGGTATGCGATCGGCAGTATTCAATCGTGCCAGCTTCGCATTATACATGCGAAGCGCCGACCCTGTCCACCGTTTGCCCGGTCACGCACAAGGCACTATAATTCACAATTGGAACCGCAACGGAGCGGCCTTTTTTTGACGCAAAGTGCATATTCCGTACTCGTGACATAAGGTGCGGGTCACATTACCAAAGACTGAGGATTGAAGACTAAGGGTTCTTCTGCCGATCGTCCTTAATCCTTAATCCTTAATCCTTAATCGTCAATCCTTAATCCTTAATCGTCAATCTCTATTCCTCAGAACATCAAATTGTAAAGATGTAGGACGCTGATTCTGAGTCACGCCGAAAATCATTCTAGCAGTGGAGCCATAAAGTAATGTTGAAATCTACAAACTGTGGTGAACTTAGTATAAGCGACGTTGGATCATCTGTAACAATGGCGGGTTGGGTGCACCGGCGTCGGGATCATGGAGGTCTTATCTTTTTCGATCTCAGGGACCGCTCCGGTTTGGTGCAGGTCGTTTTCAACGCCGATATCTCGGAAGAGGCGCATCGTCTGGCATCAGGTGTACGTAGCGAGTATGTCGTACAAGTTCATGGCGTCGTCGGGGCCAGACCGCAGGGATTGATCAATCCTAACCTGGAAACAGGTGAAATTGAGGTGAGCGCCGACCGTTTGGTGATACTTAATTCTGCCGAGACAACGCCCTTTGCGATTAATGATGTAGGGGAAGTGAGTGACACAGTGCGCTTGAAATATCGTTACCTCGACCTGCGGCGACAGCGCATGCAGCGCAATATGGTCCTTCGCCATCAGGTCACGGCATTTATCCGTAATTACCTCGATCAGCAGGGTTTCATCGATATCGAAACCCCAATCCTGCTCAAGAGTACGCCTGAGGGCGCCCGAGATTTTGTGGTGCCCAGCCGTGTGCAACAGGGCAAGTTTTTCGCGTTACCGCAGTCACCTCAACAGATGAAACAGTTGTTAATGATTGCCGGCTTTGAACGTTATTTTCAGATCGCTCGCTGTTTCCGCGATGAAGACCTTCGCGCCGACCGCCAGCCTGAATTCACCCAACTGGATTTAGAAATGTCTTTTGTCGATGGCGAGGATGTGCGTGAGGTCATCGAGGCCATGATGATTGGTTTGTTCGGGGTTGTCAGTGACAAGCGCATCCAGCAGGCGCCATTCCCCATTTTGAATTATCAGGAAGCGATGGACCGCTACGGTAGTGACAAACCTGATCTGCGCTACGGGATGGAGCTTGTGGATCTGTCCGATCTTGTCGCAGACAGCAAGTTTGGCGTCTTCGCCAACACAGTAGCGGCAGGAGGCCAGGTTAAGGCTATCTGTGTGTCTTCTGCCGGCAGTTATTCTCGCAAAAAGATAGACGAATTGACAGACCATGCCAGGGACCAGGGTGCGAAAGGGCTGGCCTGGATAAAGGTCGAGGCAGAGGGTGTCCGTTCTCCCATTGCCAAGTTCTTATCCGAGAACGAGTTGCAAGGCATTCAGAGCCGTTGTGACGCTCGGCAGGGCGACTTGATCTTGGTCGTGGCAGATCAGGCAATGGTGGTCGCCGAAACTCTTGGCTATCTGCGCGTGCTCATGGCCGGGCGTTTGAAGTTGGCCGATCCTGATATCCTGGCCTGCGCCTGGGTT
>PIVW01000835.1 GCA_003353825.1 Chloroflexota bacterium | reverse complement strand
GTAGTCGTACAGTTTGATCTCGCTTTCCTGGCGCTGGCCTGTATAGCGATAATCGGTCTGGCGATTGGTGGGGGTTAAACCATCCGCCCACTTGCTCCAGGTGTAGTGGTAGCCGTCGAAGGGTTTGAAGTAGTCTACCCATAGTACCTCACCGCCGCCGTTTATGACCAGGCTGGTGCTGCCCAGGTGATCGCCGAACACGTAGCGCAGGCCATAGGCTTCGCCATAGCCGCTGCTGCGATTGAAGGCTACCAGGTCGCCGCCCGCGTAGTAGTATTTGGTGTAGCCGCCGACGGTGGAAGTTTCTTCGTTGACAACGGCGGCTTGGCTGAGTTCGGCTTTGCTGCCGCCCTCAAGCGATTGGCGGACTCGACCTGCTGCATGCCCGCTAAGCAGGCGCGGCCGCTGAAGCTGGTGTTATAATAGTACAAGCCAATGGCGTCGTCAAAGCGCTGGCCGGTGTAGCGCATGTCCGTTTGCATTGGCATGACCCCGTCACTAGTGCTGTTCCAACTGTAGCGCAGGTCGCCGAAGGCCGTATAGCGATCTTCCCACAGTTTGGTGCCCGCGCCATTGACAATCATGCTCGTTCTGCCCAAGCTTGTCCTGAGTGCAGCACGGGAATACTATCGGAAGACTTAGTACTGACCGATGCTTCGGCATGATGGCTCTGATCTAACGGTTCCACAAAACTGTTTTTTTCGTTCGCCATTGCCAAAGAATGGTGCAGATCAGAAACCATAGCAGATATGCTGTAAGCAGACCCCAAATTGGGGAGTACAACGCAGCGGCCAACAAAAATGGCACTGACAGATATCCGGCTATTCGCATTGTGATTCTAGTCGAAGGTCCGCCTGTCCTCTTGGCAAGAATGACACCAATCAATGTAACTAGCATTGCCAACACAAAACCCAGCAGCAGCCATAAATCAGGATAATTATTCCCTGACCTCAGCCAAGTATATCCTACAACGGTAGTTATCAAAAGCAGCTGCCACCAGACAACATCTTTAAAACGCCTTACCATTTTCACCTACTGTCCATACATTTGGGGTGACGGATGAGGGGCCGGCATTGGATCGTGGTAAATATAGCCAGTCCCATAATTGATTGAATACATCTGGTCTCCCTCAAACCAAGAGGCTATATCGACCAATAATGCAGCCCCTCCAACAGGTCCACCGACTGCTTTAGAAATCCCAGATCTGAGCAAGGCAATAGTTACAGCAATAATACCAACTGTATCATCATAAGCCAGATTGACACCAGAAATATATTCCCATGAATCAACATGTTGCTGTTGCCCTCGATACCACTCAGGTGGAAGTGAGATACCATTTCCAAAATTCGGGTTTCCGGCAACGTAATCGAAATCCAAAGGAAGATTATGCATTCGCGTGGTGGATGCGTTTCTCTCTGTCCTATACAATCCAAAGCTCTCCGCTTCGATATCATTCGTCACGCCGATTACATCTTCTGATATTTGTTCATTAATGTTCCATAGAGCCAGATATCCTTCTTGCCCAGCGAAGAGAAACATTTGGTCTTCAGAGTTGATGACATCACCATATTCTGCTTCAAGCAATAATGTCTGCCAACCAGTGCTGAATTGACTTTGCCAGTCATCTCCATACCACGCTTTCAGTCGATCCTCTTCAAAATATCCACTTGGGTCCGTATATCGCAACGCATTGTTGTTAACATACGAGTACCTATTCAGCGACTGCGGATTCCCAGGCTCCGGCACAATCGTATCAGCCTGCACAAACCGCCCTCGCCGATAGTCATACCAGCGCGAGATGTAGTCGTACAGTTTGATCTCGCTTTCCTGGCGCTGGCCTGTATAGCGATAATCGGTCTGGCGATTGGTGGGGGTTAAACCATCCGCCCACTTGCTCCAGGTGTAGTGGTAGCCGTCGA
>PIVW01000834.1 GCA_003353825.1 Chloroflexota bacterium | reverse complement strand
CTTTTTCCTCGGAATTAAGCTTGATTATGTATCTTTTTGCCATCATGAACTCCTTTTTGAATGATTCATGATACCAGACACCACCTCACCTATCATAACTTCTGTGGTGAGGTACTAGTACATGCTGGCGTAAATGCTTGTGCAACAACTTTTGCAGGCTTCGCCTGCAAAAATAGGAAAATCACAGGCCGAAGTTGCACGCGAACTTGAGCCAAGCAGTACTAGTTTACGACAAGCACAGATCCTCTACAAAGTGCAACACTGAGTAGCCCAGATTAACAGAGTGTCCTTGCTGAATCTAAACTCTTAAAAAGGGCAAACGATCATGATATTGAGATCGTTTGCCCTGGTTGACGGTGTACTGCTTCAAAAACCTTTGCTGATAAATTTATGGCTTACATCGCGTAGACCGAAAAGGTATCACTGCATCGGCCAGGGCGGATCATCCACATCGGTTTCGATACGGATGGTGCCACATTCAGAGTAGACGACCAAGCTAAATTCTTCGCCTGCGTAGCCGCCGGGGTAGATAAACTCGTAACCACCATCTTGTCTGTTATAGAAGGGTTGATATTGACGCCAGCGAATGGCGCCGTCGTAGTTAATGACTGTGAAAACGGTGGGTTCGAACCAGGGCAGAGGTTCGATTGTAAGGACACGCCCATCCGGTATCAGTGAAAAGCTATACTCGTTACCAAAGACGACTACCTTTATTTCCCCGATTGTGCACAGATTTCCATGATCGAACAGGATGAGAGGGAAGTAAAGCTTGAAAGGAGTCGGTGTCAGTGTTGGAGTCGGTGTCAGTGTTGGCGTCGGCGTCAGTGTTGGCGTCGGTGTTGCAGTAGCTGTTGGCGTGGAGGTTGGCGTGACGGTAGGGGTAGGAGTGGCCTGTCGATTCTTGAAGCGAATGTTAATACACTCGGGTCCTGGTGGCACTGACACTTCGAACTGTGGATCTGTTACCGGTTCCCATCCCTGTTTCATGATCTCCCAGAAGGTCCAATCCCCGACATCGAGATCATCGAAACGGAAGTATCCGGTTCCGTCGCTGGTCATGACCAACTCTGGTGTGTCGGCATCGGAGGGTTTTGCATGGATCTCCCATCCCGGCAGACCGATGTGGAGATCGTCTACCTTGTGGCCTTCTACACAACCGAAGGGCAATGGCGTTGGTGTCGGTGTGGGACTGGGCATTGGGGTCCCACAGATGAGATCTGGATCTCGCAGGACAAAGAGGTTGTCCATATATACTTCAAGTTTGGGGTCCGCAAATCTGATATGATCTGGACCCACCACCTCGCCCTCGGGTGCTGCTGTTTCAATGATCTCTAAGCCGGGTGGTGTATCGAGTATCACATGATAGTAGGGCGCCGGTGGGGGCAATAACACGAAGTTCCAAAAACCACCTAGATCGGGCTGTTGGATCTGTTCGATGTTATCCAAGTCGTCAGGCAGAATGCTGCTCCAAGCTGTCAGGGTGACATCACCCAAGGGGAAGCGTCCTTCGCAGGTTTCTTCTAGTACATAGCCACGAATCCGTGTCGCCGGTTGAATCGTTGGCGGCGGCGTGGGGCTTGGTGTTCCCTGACGGTTCTTGAAGCGAATTTGAATACAATCAGGGCCTTCGACGACCTCGGCATCGAATTGCGGTGATGTGACCGGCACCCAACCTTCTTGCATCTCTTCCCAGAACGTCCACATCCCTACCGGTACATCATCAAAACGGAATTTACCCACGCCATCTGTCGTGGCGGTGAGAATGGGGGCAGCTTGCCCAACTGGCTTGGCATGGATCACCCAATCGGGCAGGCCAACATGTAAGTCATCGATTTTATATCCTTCAACACAGCCTAGCAGTTGACTAGGCCCTGCCGCACCAGACGGTACGTATTCGGTTTGGATAGCTACTTCAGCAGCTCC
>PIVW01000279.1 GCA_003353825.1 Chloroflexota bacterium | reverse complement strand
GCGGTGGCACTGGGCATTCTTGAAAAGGGATTTTCTTTGGCGGAATTGTTCAAAATCCAAAAAATCTCACTGGCGCTGACTTGAATCTAATCAATCCCATTCAACGACCCCAGTGCCCCCTATGACCCCTGGAGTGAAAACTGTTGTGAATGACTTCGACACTATCAGCCAAATCCTTGCCAACACCCGCACCATTGCCGTGGTCGGATTATCGTCAAGCCCCGCCTGTGCCGGTCATTACGTGCCAGCCTATATGCAGGATAACGGCTATTGTATCCTTCCGGTAAACCCGAATTTACAAGAGGCGCTGGGGGAAAAAGCCTATCCCGATTTACATACCATCCCTGAGCAGGTGGATCTGGTCCTGGTGTTTCGTCGGCCAGAGCATGTGCCGGCGATTGTGCAGCAAGCCATCGAGATCAAGGCCAGGGGGGTTTGGATGCAATTGGGGATCGAGCATGGCCAGGCGGCTGAACTGGCACGGGAGGCAGGATTGGCGGTCGTGCAAAATGCCTGTATCATGGTGGAACACAGGCGATGGCGGCGTGACATCTGAACTTATGGCAGTAACTCGCTCCTTCTACAATGGTGACGTCAAAACGTCAAATGATAGTTAGCCGGCTGAAAATGTTAGCAAACTTGGTGTGGGAAATAGTGGATTGGCAAGTCTCGTGTTTTCTGCTATGATGACTCTACAAGAAAGATGTAATTGGAAACAAAGATAGGAGCAAGTCGATGACCGTTCATGAAATCGAAGCCGCTATCAAGAAACTGCCAATAAAACAAATGATCGAGTTATCAACTTGGCTTGAAGAGTACTCGGCACGCGTGTGGGATCGACAAATAGAGGCTGATCTGACGGCACGACGCCTGGATACAATCCTGGCCGAAGTGGATGCTGAATATGAAGCAGGGTTATCACATCCTTTGTGAAGTACTTGACCCTTCCTCGTTTTTGGCGGTACTATCAAGCACTTCCCAAAGAAGTGCAGAATTTGGCCGACAAGAGCTTTCAATTGCTCAAGACCAACTCATACCATCCTTCGTTGCACTTCAAAGAAATTGGACAACAAAATCAGTTGTGGTCAGTACGTGTTGGCAGCCAGTATAGAGCGTTGGGGCGTGAGAAGCCACTAGGCATCGTATGGTTTTGGATTGGTTCACATGACGAATATGATCAGTTGTTGAAAGGGAAGTGAGTGGGTCGTCAATCGCTGTAATCAGTCGATATCTTAGGCAATGATCGTGCCCTTCATACATCTCCGCGTCCACTCGCAATATTCCTTATTGAGAGGAACAGCGACACCTGAGTCTTTAGCAAGTCATGCTGTTGCATCAGGTATGAGCCGGCTGGCGCTGACCGACTTCAACGCCTTGTACGGCGCTGTGAGATTTCGCGAAGCCTGCCGTAGCGAGGGGGTGAGCCCGATTGTAGGGATGACTGTTTCAGTGCTCCCTCCTCCTGGTCTGAATCTCAAAAGCAATGCCGATCTCGGTCATATAGTTCTGCTGGCGAGGAACAGGGATGGGTACCGATCTCTCTGTCGACTCTCTTCACATATTCAAGGGCGAGCCGACCGCGAGGGCTACGCACGCAGGAGTAGTGTTTCGTGGGAGCTGTTGCGAGAGCATCGCGCCGGTCTTATCTGTCTCTCTGGCGGAAGACGTGGCTGGTTGGAGTACCTGATCCGTTCTCAAAATCAGCAAGAAGCAGGGCGTTTTGTTTCGCAGCTGGCCGGCGTGTTCGATGAGCATGCCTACCTTGCATTGGAACTGCATACCAGTGCTGATAACGATGTCGCCGCACAGATCGATGAACTCTCTTCCCGCTTTGGCGTCAAGATGGCGGTCGTCCATCCCATCTACTGCCTTCATCCACGAGATCGAGAATCCCTTCACCTTTTGACCGCAATCGAGCGCAATACCCCTCTTGACAAGCTCCCATCCTCGGCCTTACCTGATGGTGGGGAGAGGCGGGTCGAACTTCATTGGCTAGAATCCTCGATGATGTTGGAGCGCTATGGCCGCTATCCGCAGGCCTTGGCCGAAACCCTAACGATCGCTGAGCAGTGCCAGGATGCCCTGCCCGATGGCCGCCCCTTATGGCCTACTTTAAGCCTCCCTGAGAACCAAACACCAGACCATGCCCTAAAATCCCTGGCCGAATCGGACCTGAAATCCCGCTATCGAGATTCTGCTATGCCAGGGGTGTTCGCGCGCCTGGACAGGGAATTAAAAGCCATTGCCGATCATGGTTACGCACCACTTTTTCTGCTAGTGGCTGATATCGTTCGCTATGCCCGTTCGCAACAGATACCGGTCAGCACACGTGGCAGCGTAGCCAACTCGCTGGTTGCATATTGTACTGGTATGACCACTGTGGATCCAATCGCCCATGATCTCCTCTTTGAAAGGTTTCTGAACTCGGCCCGTACCGATCCACCTGACATTGATCTCGATTTTTGCAGCCGGCGCCGAGATGAGGTGCTGGATTATGTGCGCCAAAGGTATGGCGAGCATCAGGTGGCCTTGGTCGCAACCATCAGCACCATGCGGGCTAAATCAGCAGTGCGAGAAACAGGTAAAGCACTCGGACTAAGAGAAGATGAGATATCTGCGCTCGTAAAGCGACTGCCACGGGGTTGGCACCCTGATCCTCGCCGGCGTTCGAAGCTAACGCTCGCAGACTTCGCCGAGGGCCTGGAAGATAGGCGCTTGCGGGAAGTGGTACAACAGGCTCTGCCAATTGTGGGCCAACCCCACCATCTCAGTGTGCATCCCGGCGGCATCGTCATCTCCCCCGGCTTCATGACCGATGTGGCGCCTGTGCAGTGGGCCCCGAAGGGATTTCTGATCACGCAATATGATCATACTGATGTCGAGACCATAGGACTGGTCAAGGTGGACCTGCTGGGAATACGGGCTCTGACCGTGCTCAGCGATACAGCCGAACTGGTGCGTACATACCACGATCCTAACTGTCAAATTGAATCCATTCCCCTTGACGATGCCGGCACCGGGGAACTACTGGCCCGAGCGGAGACAGTTGGTGTCTTTCAGTGCGACTCCACGGGAGCGCAGCGAACATTGCGAAAGCTCAAGGCCAAAACCGTTGCCGATCTGGCCATTGCCAACGCCTTCTTCAAGCCGGGGCCAGCTTTAGGCGGAATGGCCACCAGATTTGTACGCCGCTATCGGGGTGAAGAAGCGGTACGATATCTGCATCCATCACTGGAACCAATTCTTGGATTCACCAAGGGCGTGTTGATCTTCCAAGAACAGATCCTGCGCGTAGCCACCGAGATAGCCGGACTTTCATGGGAACAGGCAAACCAACTGCGGCGAGGGATGAGCAAGTTCCGGGCCCAAGACATCGAGAACCTGCAGGCGCAATTCGTGCGAGGGTGTATGCGGCCTCCACCTGAAGGCCCCGGAATGAGCGATCGGCAAGCACAAACACTTTGGGAGCAAGTCCTGCCTTTTGCAGGCTATGGTTTCAACCAGGGGCATGCTACGGCATACGCAGTTGTAAGCTACCGCTCAGCCTACCTGAAAACCCACTATCCCGCCGCCTTCTTTTGTGCACGCCTGGCCGATTGGGGTGGGTTTCACCATCCGGCGATTTATATGGCGGAGGCGAGGCGCTGGGGCATAGTCATCCACCCTCCCCACGTCAATCGGTCGGGGCGTAAGTTTACCTTGTCATGGGAACCTGGCTCGAACGGCGACTCTACACCCCACCTCTGCATGGGGCTCGGCCAGGTGCGGAATCTACGGCGCGCCTCGGTTGAGGCCATTATCGCGGAACGAGAAGCCAGTGTCTTTACCTCACCACGAGATCTGTTGGGACGTGTACCATTGCAAGCCAAGGAGGCAAGGCATTTGATCCAATGTGGCGCCCTGGATGACCTGGGAGAGAGTCGGGCCTACATGCTGGCTGAAGCGAAATCTCTTGGCCGCCAGGATAATGCAAGGCAACTGAGGTTCGATTTTATTCAGATCGAGGCCCAGCCGGAGACATTGGCACAACGACTGGAATGGGAGCGCTATCTCTTGGGACACCCGCTTAGTGCCCATCCTGTCGATGCAGCGGCGGGAAATGTGGCTGGAAAAGAATCGCTTGCAGAGGCCAGATCGTCCAGAGGGCGGGTTATACAAGTTATGGGTGTGAGATTGCCTGGCCGGACCGGCGGAGATGGCTTTTTTCTGGCTGACGAAACAGACTATGTTGTAGCCATCGTTGAGACTGGCGATAAAGCGCCGCCGATTTGGGAGCCCAGGCTGATAGAAGGGCGTTGGCGACAGGACGCTTGGGGCATGGGTTGGTTGCAAGTTGAAAAAATCGAAGCAGTCCCTTAACGCCACCCTCCCCTTGCAGCAACTACCCAGCCAACCTTTGCTAGATCAGTTGCCCTGCGAGCACCTTCTTATCCACCGTCCCATCGCCATTCATAGGCAGTTGGTCTCGGAACTCGAGATGGCGTGGGTTCTTGTATCGCGCAAGACCTCGTTTGCAGTAACGCCTTATCTGACTGACAGATAAGTCAGAGCCTTTTCTGGGCACGATCCAGGCTGCGCCTATCTCACCATAGATGGGCTCAGGCGCCCCTACACTGGCACACTGTTCGATATCAGGGTGTTGGTTGAGATAGCTTTCGACTTCAGCAGGATAAACATTGTAGCCGCCTGAGATATACATCTCTTTGCTCCTGCCGGTGATGGTGAGATTACCGTTTTCATCCACGTTGCCCACATCCCCTGTGCGCATCCAGCCGTCCTCTGCAATGACGGCTGCCGTGGCATCAGGCTGACAATAATAGCCGGACATCACGCAGTCACCCCGCAGTTCGATCTCGCCATCTACCCCAGGTTTTACGGGTTGGCCACTGCCATTCGCGATTCGCAATTCGAATTCGGCCGGGCACATACCAGTTGAGCGAAGCGGCAAGTCACCGCCTCTGTTCATGCGGCTGTAAGTTACCATGCCAGATGCCTCGGTCAGCCCATAGGCGTGGATGGGATGAGCTCCGATGCCGGCAATATGGCGCAATAAATCGTCGGGTGCATAGCCACCAGAAACGATGGATACTCGAATCGACGAGAGGTCGAAGTCTTTGAGGTTGGGTAAGAGCAACTCCATGATCCACATCGTGGGTACCTGGCCCAATATGGTAACACGTTCTCGTTCGACCAATTCCAGAAGCCGCTCTGGACGAAACCGGTCCAACATGATGAGCGTTCCGCCCACCAACATGCCGCCAACTGTGATTAGCGTGGCGCCACTGACATGGTTCATGGGCAGATGTTGGATGATCCTGTCACCTGGCTGCCAGCCTAATGTTCGATTCTGAACGCTGATCGTAGCAACAATGTTCTTGTGACTCAGAAGGGCGCCGCGGATAGTGCCGTCGACACCACCGGTGAAGACCATCAAAGCGTCATCTTCTTCGCTCAGGGTGGCAGCACGTTTCGCCAGTGCCCGTTCGATGCCTTCATCCTGCCTCTCGAACATCTGCTCAAAGTTCAACCAGCCCTCCCACGTCTGGCCCAGGCTGATAAGATGTTTGACATAACTTCTTGTTTCAATGATCGGTTTCAGCCGTTTCGCCGTCTTTATGTCACCGAGCACGATCATGACCACAGGCTCGACCTGATCCGCCAACTCAATGACCTCTCTCGCCGTGTACCTGATGTTGAAACCAGTGAGGATGGCGCCAACCCGAGCTGCTGCTAGGTATGTGTAAACATACTCTGGGCGAGTGCTACAAAAGATACCGATCCGCTCCCCTTTACGAACACCAAGGGTCAAGAAGGTTCCTGCCAACAGATCTACCTGACTCTCGAGTTCTGACCAAGTGATCCGTTCATCTTCAAAGACGATGGCCTCGGTGTCTGGATAGCGGGAAGCGGTTTCGTGTAGCGATAGGCTTAAATGGCGCATCAGTTTTTCACTGGGGAGGAGCGATTTACGACTAGCAGGGATTTGGGTAGTGCCCCATTAGCAAGAAAAGCCCGTCAGGGGATTAATCGCTGACGGGCTTTCATACGAATACAGACCTTATGCGGTTACGGCGACGGGAGCCGCACGATTGGGCGGTGCGATTTCGGGTGGTTTCGTTTCCTCCAGGCTCAAGATCGTAGGCTTTGGCACGCCCGACTCTTCGATAAGGCGGGGAACGATCGCCTCCCAGTGCACTGCCATGATGTGCATTCCGTGCAGTCCTGGGGTCGACTTTAGTTTTTCGATCATCTCCAGGGCAATGGCGACACCCTCTTCGGCCTGACCCTCTTTATCGCCGGCGTCATCCATGCGCTTGACGATCTCCTCCGGGATTTTGACGCCGGGAACTTCATCGGCCATGAAGTGAGCGGCACGGGCACTCCTGAGGGGAATCAGCCCAGCCAGGACGTAGACTTTATCCAAGATATCTCGTTTATCAAGGGCCTCTAGCCATTCCACAAAACCATCATAGTCGAAGATCGGTTGTGTTTGAATAAACTGAGCGCCGGCATTGACTTTTTTCTGCGCGCGCAAGGCTTCGTACTTGGGTGGCGCACCAAAGGGAGAGGCCGCAGCACCCAGGAACCATTCGGGGCGTCGTTTGATCTTACGGCCGTCCAGATAAATACCATCATCACGCATGCGCCGTAGCATCCACAGTATTTGAACGGCGTCCATATCAAACTGATGGGGGGTTGACATAGGGCCAGGACCAAAACGGTGGTGATCGCCGGTCAGGCAGAGGATATTGCGGATACCTAATCCCGCAGCGCCTATCGCATCTGACTCAATTACCACCCGGGTGCGATCGCGCGCCTGAAGCTGCATCACTGGTTCCATACCCACATCCAGGCAGATTTTACTGGATGCGATACTGCTCATGCGGGCCGATGCCGAGGCATTATCGGTAAAATTAGCTGCCGCCACCAAGCCTTTGAGCCAGCCAGCCTTTTTGAGAATGATATTGCCTGATGCGCCCAGGGGCGGGGCAATTTCGGCAGTGGTCGTGAATTGGCCGGTACGCAAATTCGCTTCCAAGATAGAAACGGGCTCTTTGTAAGCAGGTGGGTGATACTCCCGATCCCCTTGCCACCAATCAGGCTGACGTAAGTCGTAAAAGAAACTATCCCAGTCCTCTTTAAACTGCTCTTTTTTGGTGAAAAATTGAACGGGATGAGGACCCTTGTCCCGTTCTCGCCAAAGTCGGATCATGTCGATCCAGGTTTCGTGTCCGGTCTTACTGCCATCCAAGGGAGCGTTGATCTCCAACAGAATATCCTCCCGGCCCATCTTCTCGGCACGTTCGTAGATAACATACCACGTGCACGGACGTGTGGGGTCGACTTCACATTCTTCGGCCGTCGCACCTCCACACAAGCCATTCCGCAAGCCTTTGGGACAAGTCATGGGGCAAACAAAAGCTGTTTCTTGCAGAATGCAATTTCCGCACATTCTGCAACCGAACATCACACTTTTTGTGAAGCGTTCGAAGGATGTAAACAAGCGCATAGGCGCAGAATCCCGATCGACGGGATTGAAGGGTGCTTGGTAGCGTCGTGGCGAGAAAAGAGGCATCGTTGCGATCTCCTGACCTATCCTGAATGGCAACAAAAAAGAGCGAAGAGGTTTAAGTAATATGGATTACGAATAGACTCGAATATAGCATGCTGTTTTGCAGGTGTCAATCTTGTTCACGCGTCGTGACATTTATTTGGGTGCGTCCTAAATGAGTTGAGAAGCGTTTATGCGGCAAGCCTCTCAGCCCCATCGCCAGTCTGTTTGTGTCGCCTCTTGGCAGTCTGAGGAAATACGAATTCGTGAGATGGTTGCGA